>JAUSMU010000144.1 GCA_030645995.1 Gammaproteobacteria bacterium
CCTATGCCCGACCTCGTGAGTCAGCATTTGCGATTTAACGCGCCAAAAAGAAAAAGGCCCCTAAATTCTTTTGGAACTTAGAGGCCTTCTTCTGGTGTTCAATAATTATTGAATCGAAAGTTTTACTCTAAGTTGACCTCCGCGGTCTTGACCAGGCGCACGGAAAGCGGGTGACCGCTGGCCAGGGCCGCGTCACGCGTTTGCATCGCGCTTGTGGAAATCCATGTGGAAATCAGAGTATTCATTTCGTTTCAGTACTTGCGATAGTTGTAAAAAATAACTGGTTTTTGACCGGGCGAAGTCTATGCCTTTCAAAGGCGATGTCAACCGGAAATTGTGCGTCTTACATAATAGTTTTTGTCGATGCGACCATCAGAATATAGGCAGCGGTGACCAGAGCAAGTGCGAAAGCGATGATGCGCGTCTGACGGGTTTTCGCGGTGCGCATGACGACAACCCCGAGGCCGATATAGACAATCAGACCGAGCACTTTTGCGCCGACCCATGGAGCCACCCAGGGATACTGCCCCGACATCACCACCAGCGCAATCGCACTGACCAGCAGCACGGTGTCGATGACATGCGGGAGCACCTTCACCAGCTTTTTCTCCACGATCGGAGATTCATTGATCTTCAGGATGCCACGGCCGAGAAAACCGAGTATCGAGAGCATGGCGCAGGTCATATGGACGATTTTGATAAAGGTGTACATGGTTGGGTCGAACTCCTATGGGATTGGGTAAGAAGATGTGCCGGGGATGATAGAGGAATTCCCCGCCGTTGTGAAAACAATACGCTGCCTCGGTCCGGATGCATTTCGTCACATGCGTCAACTTCGTTCAGGTTTGATTCAGCCTGCCTCCTTAGGATGAGCCCTGACAACCAATCACACGTAACAGATATATAGGGGCTGAATATGTTTTCAAGAATACTGCTGCTACTGGGCACGCTCACCATGACGGGCTGCCTTTTCACCGTGGACTCTGACCGCCATGCGGGGAGTTCGCAATGGAGCGAGGAGCTGGCTCGGCGAATCGAACCGGGGGAGACCACGCAGGTCTGGGTAGAGGAAACCTTTGGTGAACCCGCCCGGCGCACCGAACATGCCGATGGCAGTCAGGTGTGGCATTACGAGAACACCAGTAAGGTGGACACCGAGGTCGGGCTCTTCCTGTTGTTCCATGTGGATGTCGAAAGTGAAGTCGAGAAGCGGCTGTCGGTAACAATCAAGGAAGGAATTGTGACGGATTACTGGACAGAAAATTCACGTTACTGAAGTGAGTCGAGCCAGGGCTGCAATTCTTCCCAGTCGATCGTAAAGACATGGCTACCATCCGGCACCAGTTTGGCATCCACTCTGGCACCGGCTGCAGTCAGTTCCTTTTCGATTCTCTGCAGATGGCGGCTCCAGCCCAGATAATCGTCTTCACCGATGCGCAGGAAGATGGGCAGATTGTTGAATTTACCGATGCTGGACGGGTCGCGGATGATGCCGGGTACCGCGACGACGCCATAGTAGTCTTCGGGATTCCTGCTCGCAATTTCCAACGCAGAGCTGCCGCCGTTCGAGACGCCCACCAGCAGAGACTTGCCATCTTCTATGGCGGACAATTGCTGCAGATGCTCGATGACCTTGGGTATTTTTTCACCGTTGCTGCCGAAGAAGGAATTGTCATCGGGTGAAACCGGTACCGCGATGACCCAGCCTCGGCTTGCCAGTTCATAGCCCAGCCAGAATTGCGCGCGCACGATGTATTCGTTGGCAGAACCACCTGACATCAACACGCTCAGCGGCCAGGGTCCTTCGCCATCATTTTGAGGATAGAAGAGAAACACTTTGACGGTGCTGCCATCCTCAAGCGTGACAATCTCTTCCGTGGCATGAAGCAGGCCTGGAATCAGAAGCAGCAAGAAGAGGAGTTTTCTGAATAAGTGCATGATGGTCATTGTTTAAATACTTGTGCTGTAAGTCTAGCAGCAAACCCGGGTCTCAGCCCAGCGATTCGATAGACCGAACGGCTCCTGCAGGCCAGCGCAGCGGGTTGGTTGGCGAAACAATTCGCGTCCTTTCAACGAGATCGAATTTCAATCAGATCTCTTTCAATTAGTTTCTTTAAATAGAGCAACCTGCACCGATTTGAACGCAGGTGTCTGGCTGCGGCGATCCACCGTCAGCGGAATCAGGACATTGGCCTCGGGGAAATACGTCATCAGATTGCCGGGGCGAATATCGAAGGGTTTCACCTTCAACCCCTTCATGTTTCCCGTAGCATTGCACAGGGTGACACGCGCGTCTGTTGCCAACCCCTCTTTCAACATATCTTCTGGATGCATCAGCACAATCGCGCGCTCGGTCTGGCCTCGATAGACATCGTTGTCCGTGTAAACGATGGTGTTGAACTGCCCCTCACTGCGCACGCTGGTCAGAGTGTAGTGAGATCTCGTCGTCAGGTCCGTGCCAGCCGCAGTGCTTTCCGGACTGACCGCCGGTATCCGGAAAGAGGCTTTGCCATCTGCGGTTGGAAACTCCGGGCGGCGCAGAGTACGGCCTTCGATGTGAAACTCGTCCTTGTTCTCATCGATGGCCTCCAGCTGGCGAAACCCCGGAATGATGCTGGCAATCGCGCGGCGGATGTGACGATGTTCGGCAAAGGCCCGGAAATCCAGCACGTCGGCAGGGATGACCGCCGCCGCGATGGCGCTGATGATGTCGACTTCTGAACGTAGACCTTCCACTCGGTCGAACCCGCCATCACTCAGGCGCACGAAATTGAACATTGACTCCTGTGTCGTCGGCTGCGTCTCCTCGTCACGCACGCGCATCGGCAGCACGATGCACTCGTCGCCGATGCCATGCACATGGCTCAGATTCAGCGTGGAATTGATCATGACCTTGAAGGGAATCGTGGCCAGGGCCGTGTCTGCGAATGCCGAATCCGGAGTGGCTGCGTAGAGATTGCCGCCGAGCAGGAACGCCATGTCGATGTTGCCTGCAGCTGCCGCCTGCAGGCACGCCAGGGTGTCCATGCCAGGCGTGGTCGGAAGGGTGACCCCCAGTTCGCGCTCGATGTTGTGGAATACATACTCCTTCAGTGCTGGGCTCACTCCCATCGAGCCCACGCCCTGCACATTGCTGTGACCGCGTAGCGGCAACAGGCCGCGGCCGGGAGCGCCGAGCATGCCGCGCAGCAGGGCGAGATTGCTGATGGCTTCGACATTCTCGACACCCTGGGTGTGGTGAGTAATGCCCATGCCCCAGCTGAATATGCAGTGGCGTGAGGTCTGATAACAGGCGGCGACTTCTCTGATCTGCTGTTCGGTCACTCCCGATATTGCTGCGAGAGTTGGCCAGTCCAATTGGCGAAGATAGCCTTCGTAGTCGTCGAAACCGTTGCAGTGCCTGGCGATGAAGTCACTGTCCGCACCGCCGTTTTCGAGCACCGCCTTGGCCATGCCGCTGAGCAAGGCGAGGTCGCCACCGACATGGGGCTGCACATAATGGGAAGCGATCTGCGCGCCACCGACAATCATGGAGCGGAAGTCGCTGGGAGAGGCGAAGCGCAGCAGGCCGGGTTCCTTCGCCGGGTTGATGACGATGACCTGTCCACCGCGACGGCGACACTCGATCAACACCTTCACGAAACGCGGATGGTTGGACGCTGGATTGGCACCGATGACGAAGATCGCGTCGGCCAGTTCCAGATCCCGATACTGGATGGTCGCGGTACCGGTGCCGATGCTTGCCTGCAGTCCGACACCGGATGCCTGATGACAATAGTAGGAACAGTTGTTGACGTGGTTGCTGCCGAAGAGGCGGGCGAACAGCTGCAGGATGAATGCGGCCTCGTTGGACGAGCGCCCGGAGCTGTAAAAGAAACTGCGCTGCGGGTCGCTCAGGCGCATGCGCTGGGCGATGCGCTGAATGGCGTCATCGTAATCGATGATGCGGTAACGATCGGCCCCGGGGGCTTTGTAAAGAGGATGTCCGAGGCGCCCGAGGGCTTCGAGTTGTCGGCCGCTGAGCTGGCGCAATTCAGTGAAGGAGTTGTCTTCGAATATCGCACGGGGGATGGCGGGCCGCAGGTCGCCTGATTGTGCCTGAATGTTCTTGTTGCAGATCTCGACGCCGCTCTTGTGCTCGTTGTGCAGCCCGCCCCGTTGCCCTCCGGTGCCGAAGGCGCAGGCCTTGCAGGTGTTCTTCGAGCGCACCGCCGCAGCGAGTCGTCCCGGGCCGACATCGCCGGCAATCGAAAGGACGTATTGAATGGCTTTCAATCCACCACCGACGGGGAGTTTTTCTGCGCCGCTGCGATTGCGGTGAGAATTGCGTTCGGAGGCGTTGTCGAAGGTGCTCATCGCTGTGATCCCTATAACCCGATGACTTCCATGCGTTCACTGGAGGCTACTGTCACGCGAATGCCATCGACAGTGGTGAAGGCCCGCGTTTCCAGTTGATTCTTGTAGACCTGATAGGTGACGGGGCTCGTCGCGCCACCGCTGTGCAATATGACGGTAACCAGACTGGTGTCGTCCTGCCAGCGCAGATAGTAGAGGTAGCTGCCGCCGCCAAACATGAGTGCCAGGAACAGGTAGGCGGCGAAGCGGTAGTCGCTCAGCGGTGGTTTGGTGGTGGTGACGGTGCCGGGCAGGGAGTTGCGTTTCTGCGCCAGCAATTTCTGCAGACGCAGCTGTTCGTCCTGGCGGTGTTTGCGCAGAAACAGGATGGCAATCAATATGATGCCAAAGGTCAGGAGTATCTTGCCAAGCATGGTGAGCCTGCAGGTGCGCGCGCGCCATGCGCTGCGTCTGGATTGATGTGAAGTCGGCGGCCATCATAGCACGGCTGCTCTGAGTGGCAGGCGTCAGGACGACACTAGCCTCTGAGCCGACAGGCTGATTGTCGTTGGCCTTGTGCCAGTGCAATAATACCGCCCTGCTCGCCAAGACGGGCGCCAATAACAATGAAGCCATCTGCTAACAAAGGCTACTAACAAGGGCTACTAATTAATAAGGGCTACGGAGAGAGACGCATGAAAGCTGTCGGAGTATTGAATTCATTACCGGTCACCGATGTCAGCGCCCTGCAGGACGTTGAGATTGCCAAGCCCGTTGCGTCCGGGAAATTTCTGCTGGTGAAGGTCCACGCCGTCTCCGTAAACCCGGTCGACACCAAGATCCGCATGAACGCCGGCACCAATCTGCCGCAGCCCCGCATTCTCGGCTGGGATTGCGCCGGTGTGGTCGAAGCCGTTGGCGAGGATTGCTCGCTGTTCAAACCGGGCGATGAAGTTTTCTACGCCGGGGACGTCACGCGTGCCGGTTGCAACGGCCAGTATCACCTGATCGACGAGCGTATCGTTGGCCGCAAGCCAAAGACGCTGTCCTTCGATGACGCCGCCGCCATGCCGTTGACCACGATTACCGCATGGGAAGCGCTGTTCGAACGCATGGGCATCAGCAAAGATGCTGCCACCAACAAGGGCAAGTCCATCCTCATCATCGGCGGTGCCGGAGGAGTAGGCTCCATCGCCGTGCAGCTGGCCAAGAAGGTCGCGGGCCTGCAGGTGATCGCTACGGCTTCCCGTCCGCAGACCGAACAATGGTGTCGCGACATGGGTGCGGATCAGGTGATCAATCACCGCGAAGCGCTCGGCGATGAGTTCAAGCGTGTGGGGCTTTCCGGCGTGAATTACATCCTCTGCCTGGTGGGCACTGCGCAGCACTGGCACGGCATGGCCGACGTGATCTTGCCCCAGGGCAAGATGTGTCTGATCGTGGACACCGAGTCCAATCAGCCGGTCAATATCAACCTGTTCAAACCCAAGAGCGTCTCGATCTCCTGGGAATTCATGTTCACCCGTTCGCGTTTCCAGACGGCGGACATTGCCGAACAGGGCGTGTTGCTCAAT
>JAUSMU010000148.1 GCA_030645995.1 Gammaproteobacteria bacterium
ATCGGCATGGGCAAGCTCGGTGCGCACGAGCTGAATTTGTCCTCAGACATCGATCTGATTTTTGCCTATCCCGAGGCCGGTGAGACGCTCGGCAGCGACGGCAATACACTCGTCAATCAACAGTTCTTCACGCGGCTCGGGCAGCGCTTCATCGACGTGCTCGACACGGTGACCAGCGACGGCTTCGTGTTCCGCGTCGACATGCGGCTGCGTCCCTATGGCAGCGAAGGCGCGCTGGTGTGCAGCTTCGACGCCATGGAAAATTATTATCAGAGTCAGGGTCGCGACTGGGAGCGTTACGCGCTCATCAAGGCGCGCATCGTCGCGGGCGATCAGGTGGCGGGCAAGGAATTGCTCAAGCGTCTGCGTCCGTTCGTGTATCGCCGCTATCTGGATTTCTCGGCCTTCGAAGCGCTGCGCAGCATGAAGATGCAGATCAACAAGCAGGTGCGCCGCAAGGGACTGGGGCAGGACATCAAGCTCGGGCCAGGTGGCATTCGCGAAGTCGAGTTCATCGTGCAGGCGTTGCAGCTGGTGCATGGCGGGCGCGATGTGCGTCTGCAGGAGCCCTCGCTCTACAAGGCGATGATCGTACTGAAAGAGAGCAAATATCTGCCCGCCGAGACCATAGAGGAGTTGCGCGATGCGTATGAGTATCTGCGCAGCCTCGAACACAAGCTGCAGGGGCTGGCCAACAAGCAGACGCAGATTCTGGTGACGGCGGATATCGATCGTCAGCGCGTGGCATTGGCGATGGGTTTCTCCGCATGGTCGGAGCTGATGACTGAGCTTGATCGACATCGCGCAGTGGTCAATCGGCATTTCGCGGCCGTGGTGCGGGCTGAGGAAGAGGAAAAGTCGTCGACGCCCTCGCTGGAAGACGGCGACTGGGGAACGTTGTGGCGGCAGGAGATGAGCGTCACTGCCGCGCAGGAGTTTCTGGCAGCGCGCCATTTCGAGGATGTTACCCAAACCATCAAACTGCTCGATGACTTCCGCAAGGACAAGACCTTTTTGACGCTGCAGGGCGAGAGCCGTCTGCGCTTCGACAAGTTCATGCCGGTGCTTCTCAACGCCGTGGCGCAGGTCGATATGCCGAGCCTCGCGTTGACGCGGGTGATGACATTGATCAGCGCCGTCAGCCGCCGCACCGCCTATCTGGTGCTGCTGCTCGAAAATCCGCACGCCCTGCATCAGGTGGTGCTGCTGTGCAAAGAGAGTCCGTTCGTGGCGGAGTTCCTGAGCAAGCATCCGGTGCTGCTGGACGAGCTGCTCGACGGCATCGATCAGCCGCCGATCAAGGCCGTGCTGCAGGAGGAGCTGGCGCAGCTGATCCTGCGCATCGACCCCGAGAACTTCGAAGAGCAGATGGAGACGCTGCGCTACTTCAAGCTCTCGCACACGCTGCAGGTGGCGGCGGCGCAGATCACCGGCCGCTTGACCGTGATGAAGGTGAGCGACTATCTGACCTTCACTGCCGAGGCCGTGCTCGAACAGGTGCTGGCGCTGTGCTGGACCTTCCTGATCCGCAAGCATGGCTTCCCGGTCAACATCGAGGGCGCGCATGGCGACATGGACTTCATGGTGGTCGGTTACGGCAAGCTCGGCGGCCTCGAACTCAGCTACATCTCTGACCTCGATCTGGTGTTCCTGCACGACGGTGCGCTGGAGCAGGACACCGTGGTCGTCGAGGGGCAGCGCAGCATCAACAGCCGCGAGTTCTACACGCGGCTTGCGCAGCGCGTCATCATGATGCTGGGCACCTATACCGTTTCCGGCAAGCTTTACGAGGTGGACATGCGGCTGCGCCCCTCCGGCGAATCCGGCCTGCTGGTCAGCTCCATGGAGGCATTCGCGAGTTACGAGAAGGACGAGGCGTGGACCTGGGAACATCAGGCGCTGGTGCGCGCCCGCGCCGTGGCTGGCAACAAGACCCTGCAGGCCCGTTTCGAGAAGCTGCGCATTGCGACGCTGAGTCGCCGCCGTGATCTGCCGATGCTGGCTGGCGAGGTGGTGGCGATGCGGCAGCGCATGCGCGACGAGTTCGCGAAGAAGCCGCACCACGAACGCGAGAAGGTCTCCTTCATCATCAAGCAGGGGCACGGCGGCATCGTCGACATCGAATTCATCGTGCAGTTTCTGGCGCTGGCTTACGGGGCCGACCACAGCACTTTGTTAACTTACCCGGACAACGTTCGTATACTGGAGGCCGCCCGCGACGCTGAGTTGCTGACCGGCGAACAGTTCCGGGTGCTGACCGACGCCTATCTCGCTCTGCGCTCCGCGCTGCATCACTTCGCGCTCGCCCATCAGGACGTGGCGGAGTATCCGGCCGAGCTGAGTCAGTGTCAGGCGCAGGTCGGCCAGATCTGGGACGCGGTTTTCCAGCCTTTCATTCAAAACTCCGACAGCAAGAACTCCGCATGACGAAAAAAATATTGATAGTCGGCCC
>JAUSMU010000152.1 GCA_030645995.1 Gammaproteobacteria bacterium
GGTGCGCTGGACCTGGCGCGTGAAACTGCAGAGTCATCTGCAAACCGATTTCCTGACGCAGATTCGCGAGCGCGCCGAGGAAGATGCCATCGATGTATTCGCAAAAAACATCAAGGATCTGCTGCTGGCCGCACCGGCCGGACGCAAGGTCACCATCGGTCTTGACCCCGGTTTGCGCACTGGCGTGAAGGTGTCGGTGGTGGACGAGACCGGCAAGGTGCTCGACCACTGTGCGATATTCCCGCATCAAAGCAATCGCGTTCACGAGGCGGCCGCGACGCTGCTGCAGTTGTGCAAAAAATATGGTGTGGAACTCATCAGCATCGGCAACGGAACGGCCTCTCGCGAGACGGATCAGTTCGTAGGTCAGTTGCTGAAGGCACACCCGGAAATCAATGCGAAGCGCGTAATCGTCAGCGAGTCAGGCGCTTCCGTGTACTCCGCGTCGGAACTGGCGGCGCTGGAGTTCCCCGATCTCGACGTGACGATCCGAGGTGCCGTATCGATCGCACGCCGTTTGCAAGACCCGCTGCCCGAACTGGTGAAGATCGACCCCAAAGCCATTGGTGTGGGCCAGTATCAGCACGACGTGAGTCAGGTGAAACTGGCGCGCAGTCTCGATGCCGTGGTGGAAGATTGCGTGAACGCCGTGGGCGTGGACGTGAACACCGCGTCGGTGCCGCTGCTCAAACGCGTGTCCGGTCTGAATCAGACGCTGGTGAACAACATCATTGATTTCCGCAACGCCAACGGGCGCTTCCGCAGTCGCAACGATCTCAAGAAGGTGCCGCGTTTCGGCGACAAATCCTTCGAGCAGGCGGCGGGTTTTCTGCGCGTGAACGACAGCGAAAATCCACTCGATGGCTCCGCAGTACATCCAGAATCCTATGGTGTCGTCGAGACCATCGCCAAGCGTCATGCTCGCACAGTGAAGTCGATCATCGGGGACGTGAGCTTCATCCGTTCCCTGAATCCGCAGGATTACGTGACGCCTGCATTCGGACTGCCGACCATTCAAGACATCTTGCGCGAGTTGGAGAAACCGGGTCGCGATCCGCGTCCGGAATTCAAGACAGCGGAATTGCGCGACGGCGTGGAGAAGATCAGTGACCTGACGCCGGGCATGACACTGGAAGGCACCATCACCAACGTCACCAACTTCGGTGCGTTCGTGGATATCGGTGTGCATCAGGATGGTCTGGTGCATATCTCGGCGCTGTCGGAGAAGTTTATCAAGACTCCGCATGAGGCCGTGAAGGCGGGCGACATCGTCAAGGTGAAAGTGCTAGAAGTAGATATCGAGCGCAATCGCATCGCCTTGACGATGCGGCTTGGCGATGAGTTACCGGCCGCTGGTGGGTCTACAGCGGGCAAGCAGGGCGATTCGAATCGTCGCAATCAGACGCAGTACGCGCAGAAGCAGAAGAAGGACTTCGAGGCGGCAGCGGCTAACAAGCGTCAAGTGGGCACGATGGCGGCGCTGTTCGAGCAGGCTCTCAAGAAAAAATAGCGCTTCTGTGGGAGCGAGCCTGCCCGCGATGAGTTCGCTTAAAATCCAAGCCCATCGCGAGCAGGCTCGCTCCCACAAGTCTCGCTCCCACACTTCATGATCAGAAGCGGTAAACAAACCCTGCGTCGACACTGCGTTCCGTGCCGACGTAGATGCCCTGCCGCAGGCTGGCCATATAACGCTTGTCTGCCAGGTTCCTGACACTGCCGCTGAACGACAGCTGGCTGTTGACCTCATAGACCAGATTCAGATCGAGCAAGGTGTAGCCCTTGATGCGCCCGATGTAAAAACCCGTCAGGCTTTCCGCGATCGCCACTGTGTTGGCGACATCGGTGTATTGCTCACCCGTGTGGTGCAGATTCACGGATGAACGCAGACCGCCGACGCTGTAGTCGAGGCTCAGGTTGGTCGTCCACTCCGGGGTGTAGGTGATGCGGTTGCCATCGGGAGTGTTGATGGTGCCGTTGGCGTTATAGCGATTGCCATCGAACTCGGCATCCGGAATCCACGTTGCATTGCCGTTGATGCTGAAGCCAGCGCCCAGATCGAATCCGGCACCAAGCTCCAGACCCTGATGGAGCGTCGCTCCGCCATTGGTGCGCTGGAACTGACTGTTGCTGTTGGCCGGGATGATCTGGTTGTCGAAATCCATGCGGAAGGCGGCCATCTCGTAGCTCAGGCGGCCATTGCCACCGCGCAGGCCCACTTCCATGTTCACGGAGCGTTCCGCATCCAGTTGCTGATCTTCCAGACCATTGAGCGCATCACTGTTGAGTGCGGGCGAGAAGGCCTTGTAGGCACTGGCGAACAGTTGCAGGTCGGGCATGAATTGCCAGGTCAGGCCCAGACCGGGCAGATACTCAGTGTTGGAGCTGCTCGCCTTCGCGCCTTGTGCCGCCGTGCGGCGACGATCCTTGCGGTCCTGCTCATATTTTTCGATGCGCAAACCGGCGGTCAGCGCCACATTTTCGGTCAGCTGCAAGAGATTCTGTCCATAGAGAGCCAGACTGTCTGCCGAGTCGCGCACGTCTTTGCTGCGCGGACCTGTGCGGGGAGTGGCACGAGTGGCGGCCACCGTGACGTCATCCATGGTCTCTGTCATGTAACGCAGGCCTAACTCTGCTTCGCTGGTCATGCCGAACAGGGAATGCTGCAGTTGCAGTCGGCTCTCGATACCGAAGCGCTCGAAAGAGCGATTGTTGCCGTTAAGGCTATCCGTGTAGACCCAGCTGCGTGCGGCAGCTGACGCGGCGTTGTTGGTATTGAAGCGCCAGTAATCGCGCCAGGTCTCGCTGCCGTACACCAGTGTGTTCAGGCGTGCTGTCTCACTGATTTCCCATTCATGATTGAGGTCGAGAGAGCGGCGGCCGGACAGCAGCCAGTCATCCGGTGCCGGGTTGTCGCGGCTCTCGGCGTAATACTCATTCAAAAAAACGCCACGGTAGGAGATGTTGGCGTCGCTCTTGTAGTCGGAATACTTGAGACTGAGCGACTGGTTGTTGCCGATCTGCAGGCCGGTCTTGACCACGATGTCGGTCATGCCATAGCCCTTGTCCATGAAGCCGTCGCTCTCATCGCGGGTGGCCAGCAGGCCGAACACGGCGTCGCCCGAGGGCGAGCTGCCGCCGACCTCCAGAGTGGCCTCACGGGAATTGAACGAACCACCACGCAGTGACAGCTGCACGCCGTCCGCAGGTTGTCGGGTGATGTAGTTGATGACACCGCCGATGGTGCTCGGGCCATAGCGCAGAGACGCGGCACCCTTGAGGACCTCAATGCCTTCCATGCGTTGCACGCGCGGGTTGTAGTAACGGCCATTGCCGACAAACAGGCCCGGTGCGACAGGCACACCGTCTTCGAGAATCAGAGTCTTGTAGTCCGCAGAACTGAGGCCGCGCATGCCGATGTTGGCTACGATCGCGCTTTCCTCCTCCGGCTTGACGGTCACACCCGGCACGGTGCGCAGGATATCTTCGGTCGAGCGGGGCTGGTTCAGCTCCAATTGCTCCAGACTCACGAGAGATACCGCACCGGGCTGACGCAGCGCTGCGTTCTCTGCCTTGCCAATCACGTAGATCGCGGGTAACTCGCGCTCGGTGTCGCCACTGTCACTCTGCTCCGAGCCCTGCGCGAAGAGTGACTGGCTGGCCAGCAGGCCGGTGGCGGCGAGTGCCAGAACCAAGGGTTTGACGGTGAATTGAGAAGCAAAAGAGCGGTGTTGCATGTGATTCTCCATGGGGACAACGAGTCTGTGAGCATGAAAGGTCGGGATAGCACCTTCCGACAGTTGAGAATCATTGTACAGATGAGAATCATTATCATCAATAGCGAAAGTTAAACTTTTCTGATCTGCTATATATCTCCAATGTGTCTGAGACCTAGCTTTAATATGTGCAGTAGTAGAGCCGCGCGCCGGGTGCGGCCACGGCAGGACCGTGGAGCGCCAGGGCAGAAAAATGCTCCTGCATTTTCTGCACTCCCGCCCTCCATGGCGGTCGGATAGCGCGACCCGAGCCCACACGGATGTGCTCGCAGGCGTGTCCTGA
>JAUSMU010000157.1 GCA_030645995.1 Gammaproteobacteria bacterium
CCTGTTTCAATACGACAATCTCTCCGAAGAGCTGGGCATCAACACCCGCCTGCAATGGATTCCGCGCGCTGGACAAGAGGGTTTCATCGTGCTCAATTACAATCTGCAGGACAAAGACAAGAACAATTCCTTCGAGTCGGCAGTGTCGGATCTGAGCGTGAAGTTCAAGTACACGTTGCGCTTTTAAGCATGGCAGGAGTGCGTCACTATTAAGATCATGAATTTGGAGCAGTCGCGTGCCTTCCGATACGAATGAAAGCAAGAAAATCTTTGTCTCCATCGCCTGTTTCATGGACAGCGATGTCGTCAATACCGTCAACGATCTGTTTCGTCAGGCGAAATTTCCCGAGCGCATCAGCGTCGGGATCTGCCTGCAGTATGCGCCTGAGCTCTGTGAAAAAAGCGTAGATGGACATGGCGATTTTGCCGAGCTGGACACCATCGACCGGGTGCGGGTCGACAAGCTTCATTACACCGAAGCACGCGGTCCTATTTACGCACGCTATCGCTGCGAGAAGCTGTTGCGCGATGAAGATTTCTTTCTGCAGATTGATTGCCATAGTCGCTTCTTCGCGAACTGGGACGAGATATTGCTGGAAGAGTTTGCGCGTTGCCGGGAAGTGAGTGACAAGGTCATTATTTCTCATTACCCGATCGCAATTCCGCAGATGAACGATCCTAAATTACTCGGCATGATCGGCAAGATAAACCGGATTCGCGAGGTGACGGCAGAAGATATACGGATGCACGGCACGCTGGTGACCATGCCAACGCAGCCGGTCAGCAGTTTCGGTCTGAGTGCTGCGTTGCTGTTCATGGAGGCCTCTGTTAAACGTGCCATCCCCTTCGATCCCAATCTCCACTTCGGTCTGCATGCGGCAGAACAGTTTCTGTACTCCGCACGGTTATGGACTCATGGTTACAATTTCATGACACCAACACGACATGCACTTGGCACCGAGTATCTGTCAAGCCGGGACCGCATCCCGAGTGCTGTCTGGCAGCATTATTGCCGAGAATATGGCAAATGGCGCCTCAAGACCTGGACCAAGGTGAAATATTATCTGGAGTTGGACGGCATCGCGCAGGTGGATGAAAATTATCGTGCTGATGTGCGGGAAAGTCGTCAACGCCTGGGGGTGGGAAGTGTCAGGCCATTGGTCGATTATTATCACTTCACTGGCCTGCACACAGAACTGCTAAAGCACTTTCCTTATTACGCAAATAACCACACCGGCAGTCACGAACCGTAGTCGTTCTCCGGCATCAATCTGTTGATCTGCATGTCGCAGATGTCGCGCTGCACGAGAAGGCGAAAACGTTCGCAATCTGGCCTCAAGCGCACTTCGGCTTCTGTGAACAGGAATGACACAATCACGTAGCGCTTGCCTTTGCCTATTTCCTTGACCTGATGGTAAAGCGAGCCAGGAAAGATCACGGCGGAGTATTTTGGTGCCTGAACGATGCTGTCGTTGTACTCGGGGAACATCACCCCTCCCCCCTCGAAGTCATCATTCAACACCAGTGTCATGGCGTAACGACGGTGCAGGAAGGGAAAGATCGTATCGCGATGCTTGCCAAATGTCCCCTTCACCTCGGAGTCATAGCAGCAGATCTTGTAGGTCTCGCGATGACTTATGTTTGAATAAAACACCTTCTGGATTTCGGGCAGCATGGACTTGCAGAGTTTATTGTCCAGTTCGACTTCCAGGCTCCTGGGGGGATGTATGTGGCTGCGGGACTTGTAGCTGCCCGAGTTGACTGCCGCTTTCTCGCTGTTGTTGTCGAGGTACGCGATCAATCGGGAGGCCAGGTCGGCTGAGATGACTTCTGGAATAATCAAAAGGGGGGCAGGCACGTTCCTGGGCGTCAGTGTGCTCTGCGGAGGAATCTGCTCCAGAAGCTTGGCAAAATCGTTGCCAATGGCGGTCTTGATCAGTTTGAGATTCCTGTCGCAGAGAAAAACCCCATACATGGCATCAGATGGCATGAACAATCTGTAAACATGCGGGTCGTGGAACAAGCGGTCGTGGGCGATTCCCACATCCGTCTCGGAAATCACAAACGTGTAGTAGCCTCTGCTGACCTTCAAGGTGGCAGCGATTTCCGTTGGCGTCAGAGCCGCGTTCACGAATATCAGCAGGTTGTGATTGCTGGCCTTCACCTGCATGTCGAGTTTGTGTTCGCCCTGCTCGATGTAAAAGTTGGGGATGTAGTCTCCGACCTCCAGTCTGCTGGAGTACTGAACGTCTTTCTGGCGCGGCGTAGTTTCAATCTTCATCGAGTGTCCTTTCAGGGAGCGGGTGATGATCAATAGCTCCAAGAGTTTAATCCCGGCAGGTGCAATTGCAAACCGGCAGTAAAGACTAATGCCTGTGGACAATAAGTCACTCGGAGGCGCCGGGAATTAATGATTCCGTTGCGTTTAATCATGATTTTTGAGGTTAGCAGGGTTAGACTGGCTAGGAATCGTGCAAAATTCGCCAAGAGGAGACAAGTATGACGTTCAAGAAACGACTAATTTCCAGCGCAATTGTGGCTGTCATGTGCGGGCTGTATCTGCCAGTTGCGTCAGCACAGTTGCCCCCACCGCCGGGTGGAACTACCACACCGCCACCGGGTGATACGACTAAGCCCCCGGGCGAAACGACGACACCTCCTCCAGGGGGGACGACTACACCTCCGCCGGGTGGAACCACTACGCCTCCCCCGGGCGGAACAACCACTCCACCACCTGGTGGGACCACTACACCACCCCCAGGCGGAACCACTACGCCTCCTCCGGGCGGGACGACTACACCTCCGGGCGGTACGACGATTCCTCCGCTGCCAGCGCCACCGACTGATTTCACCAACGTCAAGCCGGAGGACTTTTTCCAGGAGTTCAAGCCAACGGATTTCTCCGGATTCACGGGAACGACGCTGGACAACATGAAGCCGGAGTTCATGCAGAACTTCACCCCTGAGCACATTGCGAACCTGACGCCAGACTCAATCGGGTCTCTCGACAAGACGCAGTTCCAGAATCTGGCGCCCACAGCGATGACCGGCTTCAGTGCAGATCAGCTGCAGAAGCTTGATCCAACCGTGATGTCCGGCATGACCGCTACTCAGCTCGGCGCCTTCAAGCCTGAGGCGATGGCAGGCATGAAACCTGAACAGATCGGGGCAATGGCGCCCGAGATGATGTCCAATTTCACCCCGGAGCAGTTCATCAAGCTGGATGCCAAGGCCTTTGAGGGCATTACGCCGCAGCAGATGACGGCGCTGTCCGGTACACAGATTGGTGCAATGGACAAAGACAAGCTGGGGGCTTTGTCTCCCGACGCCATCAAGGCTATGAGTAATGATGTGCTCGCTTCCATGAACAAGACCGAGTTCAAGAACATGGATAGCGAAGACTTCTCCAAGATGATGGTGAACTTCGATCCTGCCAAGTTCTCGCCCAGCCAGCTGACGGACTTCATTCCACCCAGCTGGAGCATGAACGCGCAGACCGGGCAGTTGACGGCCCCCCCGGGAGCAGAGCTGCAGTTCAAGGCGCTGCCGAGCCTGGATACATCGACTATGCAGATGCCCACGTTGCCGGATCTGAACTCCAAGCTCGCGCTTGGGGGTACTGCGACTGGCGGCAATACGGTCCTGCAGGGGATGACCCAGGCACTCGCCAACGTTGACCCCAACCTGAGGTTTGAGCAGGTAGACGGCATCCTCAATGTCAGGGGAACCGGGGCCAGTTCAGGCCCGATGGCGGCGTTCATCCCGGATTCGAAGGCCATGGTGCAGGCTCCTGCTGGCTCCATTCCGGGTATCACTGTGGACGCGACGGGCAAGTTCGTCCTCACCACTCAGGAAGGCTACATGGTGCCTGTGATCCCTACGCTGCAGAATCCGACAGCACTGATCAGCGCCGTTCCTGGTTTGACACTGGATGTTGCGGACAAAGGGGAAACCTCGATCAAGATGCCCGGCGCCAACCCTCTCAATGGCATCGCCGACCCGTTTATCACCACCTCTACTCAGCCGCCGGGAATCTATCGCTCTGGTGAGAAGGGTAACGAGGAGGCGCTGATGGTGTATCCGGACGGCACAGCTCAGAAGATGAAGCCCACCATTCAGAGCCCTGATGAGTTCCAGAACGCCACCAAAGAAATACCTCAGGTCGGCGATCTGAAGGTGAATGTCGATGGCAGCATCACACTGAAGTTCGATGGTCAGCCGCTGACGTTGAAGCCTGAGTTCGAAGTCGTTCCTGGCGCCACAGGAACCACCGTGACGCCCTCGATCAGACTGATCGATTCCACCACGGCGGAGTTCACGAATGCCCGTGGCGACAAGCAGCGATTCTATGTAAAGCCGTAGTGTGAGATAGTCCAAAGGGAGAGTAGAGGCAGGACCTCTGCTCTCCCTTTTTTATGGATATTGAATTCCCGCTGGCTTCTCTGGAGACGCTATGAACAACATGGAATATGCAGGTTTCTGGGTGCGTGTCGGCGCCTCGCTGATCGATACGGTGCTGATGATGTTCATCATCGTGCCAGCACTGACGCTCATCTACGGGGGGGAGTACTGGCTGGGCGGGGTGACTGCCACAGGGTTCTGGGACATTCTGTTCAACTACATTCTGCCGGGCGTCGCCGTCGTGCTGTTCTGGATCTACAAGTCGGCGACACCTGGCAAGATGGCCCTGCGCCTGATGGTGGTGGATGCCCGGACCGGCGGCAAGCCTTCCGTCGGGCAACTCGTCGGTCGTTACCTGGCCTATTACGTGTCCATCCTGCCTCTGTGTCTCGGGCTGATCTGGGTCGGCATCGACAAGCGGAAGCAGGGCTGGCATGACAAACTGGCTGGCACCGTGGTCGTCCGTCGGCTGGACAAGGAACCGGTGCGGTTCGAA
>JAUSMU010000266.1 GCA_030645995.1 Gammaproteobacteria bacterium
GCCACCGGAGCGCGCATTCTCGCCACCCTGTCCAAGCTTCTGCAGAATGAAAATTCGGGCCGAGGGTTGATATCCATATGTACTGCAGGGGGAATGGGAGCGGCAGCGATCCTCGAAAAGGCCTGAGAATCGCTTCTACCAGACAGAAATGTCCGGCAGCTTGATCTAAGTCATATAATGATCTAACTGCCTTGATGCCGCGCCAGTCTTTAATGAATAATCGCGCCACTATTCAGGAACGGCTTTAGCAAGGCACCGCCATGGAATGGTGACAATAAGATAAATGCAGGACCCGCACGAGAGGAGAGAAACGAGCACACCTGCCTGGAAAGGAACCACGTTCCGCCGGTCATTGAGATCGGCGCCAGGGGAGGGGGCAGAAAAGCAATAGAAAATCAGGATGCTTGCGAGAGCGCTCAAGTCCTGATTCAATTGCACACGTGACGCTCGTTTCAACAAGATAACGCAATGGTACTCTGGGAGAGAAAGTCGATGAAAATGAACAATCGGACAGTTGCAGGCCTTACACTGGGATTTTTCCTGGTGGCGCTGGCCAGTATAATGCCCGCCCACGCCCAAACATCCCCGCTGGGAGACAAGAACCAGCGTCTGCTGGGTCTGACCACCCCTACCGGCCTGACGGTAATCCCGATATTCGAGGGAGCGTACGAGAATGACGACGGCTCAGTTTCCTACTCTTTCGGATACTTGAACCGTAACACCAGTGAAGTCATAGAAACTGCGTTCGGTGAAGGCAACTACGTTGAGCCTGCACAGTTCGATGGCGTACAGCCCACGACCTTCCAGACCGGCCGCCACACTGGCGTTTTCACAATTACCGTCCCTGCTTCAATGCGCGACGGCGAAGTCTGGTGGCACATCAAGTCCGGAGACAACGAGATCCTCAAGGTACCGGGTCGCCGCGGCAAGCTGGGTTACACCCTCGACTTGAAGCCACGTCCTGCGGGCTCCGTTGCTCCAATCGTCTGGGCAAAAGAAGGCGGACCTAAAGGGTCAGATCCAATGGGTCTGCACGTCGAAGAAGTCCTGAGCGTGAAAGCCGGCGCCCCAGTGACGCTGACTATCCAAACCGAAGACGTGTCAGTGCGTGACATGACCGACGACCGCAATGCCAAAGGCATCCCCGTTCGCGTGTCCTGGAGCAAGTACCAGGGCCCGGTCGGTGCAGAAGTGACCTTCGAGCGTCACCCCTCCTCTGAAGCTCCTGCAGAAGTGAGCGAAGCCGCAGCCCGTCGTGGCGCCCAGCCAGCCGGTCCGGACGAGACTAAAATTGCCAGTGGAAAAGGCACGGCAAGTGTCATCGCCACTTTCGCACAGCCTGGCGACTACGTCATCCGCACTATGGTAGACAACTGGGACGCCACTGACAGTACAGAAGCTGACCAGTGCTGCTGGAGCAACATGTACCAGAAGATCACTGTAACCCCGTAATAACCGGGTTTAGCCAGCAATCTACAGTACTCTGCAATACCAGAAAGGCCCGCCAGCCCCGTGAATACGGGGGTGGCGGGCCTTCGTCACAATTCGTTGCATAGAATTCCACGAAGCAGTGGACAAGCGCAGGCCGTCGAATTACATTGCGGCCACTGCGTACCCAATTACGAGGAGAGAATCATGAGAACAATGCAGTGTTGGAAACAGAAACAGCGCACAGGGAAAGCCATTCTTGGCTTGACAGTCCTTGCTGCTCTGGGGCTCACCGCCCAGGCTCAGGCTCAATCCGGCGCTCTGTCAATTGACGCAGGTCAAGTGACATATGCCGATCACGTTGCACAGATCATCACTGATAACTGTGTAGTCTGCCACCGCGAAGGCGGTGTCGGCCCAATGCAACTCACCAACTAGGAGCAGGTCCGTCCCTGGGCACCGCTCATTCAGTACCGAGTTGAAAACAGGGAAATGCCCCCTTACGCATACGACCACGGCATCGGTATTCAGGAGCTGCAAGGCGACTGGAGACTTGAACAGAGCGAGATCGACACTATCGTTGCATGGGTTCAGCAAGGCGCACCGGAAGGTGATTGGGGCGATCGCAGCCACCCAGTAGCCGACCTGCCACCCGCAGACGAGTGGACCTTCGCAGCTCAGTTCGGCGCACCAAGTCTGATTCTGGACTCTGCACCGATCGACGTTCCTGCTCTGGGTAACGACATGTGGCACCGCCCATACGTCATGACTGGCCTGACTACTGATCGCTGCATCAAGGCGATTCAAGTGAAGCCGGCTGGCAATGCCAAGGCTGTTGTACACCATGCCAACTCAAACGTCGAAATCCTGAATGAGGAAGGCGAGTACGAAGACTACGGTATGTTCACCGAGTACGCGATGGGCAAGTGGGGCGAGATTGCGCCTGAAGGCGTATGCCGCACCCTGCCAGCCAATGCACGTATTCGTTGGGACATTCACCTCTTCCCAGGTGGTGTAGGCGCAACTGCTCCGGGCACCGTCATTGAAGACAACGTTGTTGAAATCGGCGTATGGCTGCACCCTGAAGGCTATGAAGAAGTGGCCAAATACAAGCAGGATCTGAAGTTGTACAGACTCAACATGGGCGAGCTGATTGTTCCTCCGAATGGCACTGCCATGACTCAGGGCTTCCACTCGTTCGACCACCCTGTGCGTATCGACAGCTTCCAGCCACACGGCCACCTGCGTATGCGTCAAGCGTCTCTGGAGATTTTCTACCCAGCGACTGGACGTACTGAGCAGATCAGCCAAGTGTCAAACTGGAGTGCTACCTGGCACCACAGCCACCTGTACGAAACTGATGTCGCTCCACTGCTCCCAACTGGTGCAGTTCTGGTCATCAAGCAGTGGTACGACAACACTGCCAATAACCCGAACAACCCTGATCCAGATTTCTGGGTAGTGGAAGGCAGCCGTACAGCTGACGAAATGACTCACGCCTGGATCGCGGTGACTCACCTCGACCAAGCAGGCTTCGACGAACTCGTTGCCCAGCGTGAAGCAGCCAAGCAGCGTTCAGTTGCTGGTCAGTAAGCTCTAAAGACGAGCGCCAGGTGTCAAACCTGGCGCTCAGATAGAAAAAAGGGAGGAAGATCAGCTGATCTTCCTCCCTTTTTTCATGCCTCAACGATGCTGACCTGTCGGCCAATTCTCTCTTACACTGTCAGTGCTTATCTCTGTGATAGGTCAGGTAGCCAGTAAACATCTCATCCTCACTCGTCACCCCTGACGCAATCTCTTCCATCGGGTCCGGGTTGAACGGATTGGACACCGAGTTGTCGAATGCGCCAGAGACTACCACGCGACTGCCTGCCGGCACCTTCACTGGGTGCTCCAGCACATAGTGCGGCTGCCACGCGTAGTTATAGGCTGGAATGCTGAGAATATCTTCCGTCGTCCCGTCCGGGCGTTCGACAGAGAATTTCACATTCTTGCCGCGTTCATTCATGCGCGCTCTGACGCCAGTGATGATGACGTCTTCATCGAAGACATGCTCGGCCTGCATCGGAATGTCATTCTGATCGGCAGGCAAAACAAACTTTGCCGAAACAGTCTGCACAAGTCTCTCCTGCAGCTCACCGTCAGCATTGTCTGCGAGGTATAGACCGATCTCGGTGATGCTGTTCAGCTCCGCGCCCATTCCCACATACTGGAACTGCATCGACAGCTTATGCCCCTTCGGAATAAACAATCCGGAGCCTTCGGCAAACTCTGCGACAATCGCGCGCCCAGGTGAATAGCTTTCGAGAAAGCGCCGCGTAGTATGAGTACTGGTGCGCTCAGCCCCCCAAAAGTCCTCTCCAGGAGCCGTCACATAGGCGACCATCTGATGCAGCGCACCATTGCCTGTGGGCTGATATTGAACGGCACGCACCCAGGTGTCCTCGGTGAATGGCAGCTCAAGGTCCAGATAGATGTCCTCAAGAATTCCGTTGACAGGCACCTTCTGCAGCGGTGTGCTGATGATCAGATCGGGCTCACCGATGAGCCAAGGCTGCCTCTCTTCGAACTTGAGTTCGGCCAACGGGTCCGTCGGGCCATCGCCGCGAGGGCCACCCGCGTTGATCCAATGCACGACCGTTTGAATATCGGCGGTGGACAGATAGCGAGCGGTCGTCGAATGGCCAACATCAGGGTCAATCTGAGCCGGCGGCATTCGTTTGTTCAGTATCACTTCCTTGATCATCGGGGACCAACCCAGCAATGACACATGCCGATCCATCGCGAAGGGGCCTGCGCCCCACTGGCGGTGACACTCGACGCAATTTTCAATGATGATGGGAGCTACTTCCGTAGCATAGTCCGGCACCTTCTCCTTGTGCGCGTCGCGTACCGGGAAACTCAAGGCGCACCCATCGCCAGTGCCTGTCTTCACGGTGTCCCTGATTGGCCCAGCCAGCAATCCGGCCAGCGTCTGGTCGAGCTCACTACTGACGGCACCGCTGTAAAACAGCGACATCCGATCGGGATTCAGAACCCGCACCTCGCCAGCAACAGCCAGCCCCAGAGCCTCCGATATCAACTGTCCCGAGTCCTGCAAAACCGGCAGGCCAAGGTCGAGCGCAGCCAGTTCGGCACGGCCACGCCCCTGAGAGTCGATCAAGAGAAACTCTATCCCCTGCGCCGCGTAGCGTGACTGCAAGGCTTTGTAGTCCTCGACCATGGAACCCATGTTCTGACAGGTCGCGGCGTAAGACATCAACACGACGGCCTGCCTGTGCTGATAACGACTCAACTGATGAAATTTGCCATCACTGTCCATCAACGCGAAGTCTCCGGTGCGATCCAGTGCCGCATTGGCACCGTTCGCAGCGAGACCCAGCATGACGCTGAAACTGAGAAGCTTGACTCTGGTATTCACAATATACTGCCTCGAAAATGTGGTAATGCGACGACTCTTCAAGACTTACTGCATCGGGTAGTTGCTGACATGGCCTTGCTCTGTGGCAACCCTTGAACGGTTGCGTTCAGACTGCTCCATGCCGCCCAGTGCCGGCCCGCCTTGATTGAAAATACCACCACGCAATACGAATTGTAGATAGCTCATTTCGTTATCCATGTACCCTTCCTTGTCAGTGAATTTCTCAAGGCTCTCCTCAATAGCAGCGCCGCGATCCGGGACGCTTGGATGAGCAAGTACGTCACCGATGACAACCTTCAGGGCCGAGATGTTATCAAGCACATATGCAGCGCCAGGATGGAAGCTGTAGAGGTTGGGCGCAATCGCCGGCATGGTGGGAATGTCTGTCGGAAGAGAGATCATGCTGCCATGGGCACGGGCGATCTTGTCGATGTAGATATCGGCTACGGTCTGCATGCCCGCCTCCAAAGCTGCATCACTTGCGGCTGTCATGGTGATTTCGAGCATTGCCAGCTGCATCCACTGCGATGCCCAGGTCATGCCGCTCAGCTGCGGAAAACCGACCCTGAAGGCATAGGCGTAGGGGTGTTCGGACAGCAGGTCACCGGATTTTGGAGAAGCTGCCACCGACAGCTCGTCGTTGCTCAAATACTCGGTCAGCGCCTCATCAACTGCCGTGTGCTTGTCATAGATAGAGTTGTCGAGATAGATCTCCAGCAAGGTGTCTGCGAACTCACGACCTCTGGTCAATACTGCAATTGCCTTGGGGGGAATGCTGCCGTTGGCCTCCAGAAGCCGTTGCACTTCCTCTTGACTGTATTCTGTCCGCACCATGGCTTGCAGACCTGGCGTCGCACGACTTTCGAAGAGCCGGTGCGGCCCAAGCATCGCCAAGTGGTTTGCCGAAGTGTGGTAATGCGAGTACTGAGCTTCCTGCAGATCTACTATGGCGTCAATCAAAAGCCCCTTGCCGATCTCGGCCTCGGGTGACTGATTGGTCAGCGCCACTTCGTCGAAGACTGCCGCCTGCAGCACTTCTGCGACGTTCAGATAATTCGCCAGCTCAGGAAAGCGGCTTTGCAGAATCGACTCACTGGACTGGGCCTGCAGAGAGGCAGGCAGGACTAACCCGGCACATACAACAACCGGCAGTATTTTTTGCAATGTTTGTCTGAACATTCTGTACTCCGTTAGAGGGAGGTTGATTCGGTATTCTGTTTCCCGAGCTTTCTGAATTCACAGGCAGCGACACGCCGCCACTGCGAATACGCCGGGGGCTGGGGCAAGGATAAAAGCCCCTGTCGAGGAAGTCCATCCTGTAAGTGTGTCAATTTATGATGAGGTCTCCCGGAAGCACTGCGCTGCCGGAATTCCAGGAGCGGTTCGGTCAGAACGGGGTTGAGCCAAGGAAACCGATCAGATCGGAATGGTACTGCTCGGAGATTTCGAAGTGCGAGCTGACTGTGCAGACTAGCGGGGATTACGACTTGGCCAGACTCATGCCGATCTTGAGAATGCGTCCGTGATCCATCTCGGCTACTGCCCAGATGAATCCCTGCCAGTCAAGCTGATCCCCTACGACCGGGTTACTGCCCATTTTCTGACTGAAAAACTCACCAATCGGCAGCTCTCCGTCACAGTCCTGCAGGGATAGCCCGTAGATTGGCGCAAGATCCTTCAATCTGGCGTTGGCATCCAGAATGAAGTCACCGAAGAACCACGCGTCAGCTGCAGCGGAAGGCGCTTGACTGAAAAGCTTGCCCAGCACGGGCAGGTCACGCTCGTGTGCGATGATGCAAAGGATATCGTCCGCCAGAAGCCGCGTGCTGCCGCTGGGATGCAGCAACTCACGCCCTCGAAACAACGCGGCAATGCGCGTCCCTTCGGGCATGTTCAGGCGCCGCAGTTCGGTGTTGATGCACCACTGCTCGGCGCCAAGGCGATAGACAAACATCTCCCATTGACTGGTGGGATGAATTTCAAGCCCTGACCGGGAAATAGGTGTCGGTTGGGATGGCACCTCAACTTTGGCCAATTTTGCCGCCAGGGCCAGAGAACCACCCTGGAGCAGCAGGGACACCAGCACGATGAAAAACGTCACATTGAAAAACAGTTGCGCCGACGGCAAGCCTGCCATGATTGGATAGACCGCGAGAATAACCGGGACGGCGCCCCGCAACCCCACCCACGAAATAAACCATCGCTCACGAGTTTTGAAGCGACTGAATGGCAGAAGACTCAGCCATACGGCGAGAGGCCGGACCAGAATGATGACCCAGATCGCGAGCAGCAGGCTCGGCAGCGCGATAGGCAAGAGTTCGCTGGGGGTCAGCAACAGCCCCAGCACGATGAACATGCCGATCTGGCTGATCCAGGTCAGACCATCGAACACACTCAAAATCGATGTACGGCTGCGAATTGGATTGTTTCCCAGCAGCAAGCCGCATAAATAGATTGCCAGAATGCCACTGCCGCCCAGCATGTTGGTAATGGCGAAAATCAGCAGTCCGCCGCTCACCGCGAGCAGAGGATAGAGCCCACTTTGCAGCATGGTGCGATTGATCAACTGCAGCAGCAGCCAGCCACCTGCGAGCCCCAGTGTAATCCCCAGACCAAACTGTTTCAGAAAGCTGATCAGGAAGAATGATGCTGACTGATCCTGACCGGACACCAGAACCGCAATCAACGTGACGGTGAGAAATACCGCCATGGGGTCATTGCTTCCCGACTCTATTTCCAGTGTCGCGCGGACCCGCTGGTTGATGCTGCGCGGCCCAAGCAGAGAAAACACGGCCGCCGCGTCGGTGGAACCAACGATGGCGCCAATCAACAGCCCCTCCAGAAGGCTCAGGTCAAACAGCCAGGCCGCCATGACGCCAGTAAGACCGGCTGTCAGCATGACACCCAGCGTTGCCAGAGAGAGAGCTGGCCCAAGGGCAACCTTGAAGGTCTCGGTGCGGGTGCGCATCCCTCCGTCCAGCAGGATGATGGCCAATGCCAGATTACTGGCCAGATACGCCATGGAGTAATCGTCGAACAGGATACCGCCGATCCCATCCTCGCCGGCCAGCATGCCGACACCGAGGAATATCACAAGAATGGGAATGCCCAACCGCGAGGACACTGTACTCATCAGCACGCTGAAACCTACCAGCACCGCGCCGATAAGGAAAAAATTATTGATCGTTACCGCATCCATCTACTCACCCCGGCCGCACTACAGCAGGCATTCTGCCTCACGGCAGCAACTTACAACAAGCTCGCATCGAGGTCGGGAAATGGATTGCAAAGCCAGCGAATGGATTGCCCGAATACCCCCATCGTCAATTCCTCGATGAGTTCGGACTGATCCATGAAATGAATGAAACTGGCGGGAAGGCACAGAGAGGGCAACAGCAGGGCAGGTATTTTCAGCGATCGGAAACTTCGCGCAAATTCTTGATTTCTTGTAATTCAGCAGCAAATTCGACCAGCCTGCTGCGGATTATCTCTTCAATCTTTTCGTGCGGTCCGGAAAATTCTTCCAGATATTGTACCGCCATGGCAGCCTCTGAATTGCATTCCACCGCCGCCGTCATTTTGATATCACTCATACCACAAACACCCCCAAAACTTCTCCACTTATGAGGGCGAAATTACAGGCGCAAAATTGTGATGTCAATCACCAACACGGGAAAGATCTGGGAAGACGTCGTGCTTTCCCCCTGCTTTCGGTTACCTCTTCCACTGCGAAATATCCAGATCAAGAATAAGGTCTTTAATATCCGCGAGTTAGCGCCAAAGCATACCGCTCGTTCAACCAAGGCTGAATTGCAGAGAAAAATGAAACAGAATGAAAGAATTCCTTACGCTTTTGTCAGGCATATGACAATGACATGACAAGAGCGCACAAAATTGGTGCTTCAAATACCGAAGGGATGACGAAGAATAATGGTTTCTTCACGATCGGGACCAGTAGAAATAATATCTACCGGAGCCTCAATGATCTTCTCGATATAGCGGATATACGCCAACGCGTTTTTCGGTAGATGATCCAGACTCTTGACCCCTACCGTGGACTCTGTCCAGCCCGGCAGCTCGACATAGATAGGCTCAAGCTTCTCGTAACTGTCCATGTTCATCAGGCAGGATGACGTATCAGGATCGATGCCTTTGTAGCCAGTACACACCTTGATGGTTTCAATGCCATCCAGCACGTCCAGCTTGGTCAGGCAGATGCCTGACACGCTGTTGATGCGGATCGCCAGACGAACGGCGGCGGCATCAAACCAGCCACAACGGCGGTCACGACCGGTCGTAGCCCCTTTCTCCTTGCCGACAGCCGCGAGGTGTTTGCCGGTGCTGTCGAACAGCTCGGTCGGGAAAGGGCCTGAGCCAACACGGGTCGTGTAGGCCTTGGTGATGCCAAGAATGTAGTCGAGATAGAGTGGACCGTAGCCACTGCCCGTTGCCGTTCCCCCGGCCGTTGTATTGGAGGAGGTGACGTAAGGGTACGTGCCGTGATCGATGTCCAGTAGCGAGCCTTGCGCGCCTTCAAAGAGGATGTTGTCGTTTGCCTTGCGATGACCGTGGAGAATCTCGATGGTATCGCTGACCATGGGTTTGATCTGCTCACCCAGCGCGAGGCTCTGCTCCAAGGTGCTCTCGTAATCCACTTCGTCCGCACCGTAATAGTTCTTGAGCATGAAGTTGTGATACTCCATGACCTCCTTCAGACGTGTCGCGAAATGGGTCGCGTTGAACAGTTCACCCACGCGGATGCCGCGACGGGCAACCTTGTCCTCATAGGCGGGGCCAATGCCACGCCCGGTCGTGCCGATCTTCTCACTGCCAAGGCGGCGCTCACGAGCCTGATCCAGCGCGGCATGGGAAGGCAGAATCAAGGGGCAGGACGCACTGATCTTCAACTTGGGGCGAACAGAGATGTGTCGCTCTTCCAGACGCGTGATCTCGTTGATCAGCGCCTCCATGCTCAGCACTACGCCGTTGCCGATGACGCAGGTGACGTTGTCACGCAGAATGCCGGAGGGCAGCAGGTGCAGGACTGTCTTTTCACCATTGATCACCAGCGTGTGTCCGGCGTTGTGACCGCCCTGAAAGCGCGCAACAACAGCCACCTGCTCGGTCAACAGGTCCACTATCTTGCCCTTGCCTTCATCGCCCCACTGCGTTCCCAATACAACAACACTTCTACCCATTGCTCTCATCTCTTGTGAAAATTCAATCAATTAATTCGACACGCCCAATTGCTGGCGCAAATCTGTCCAAGCCCAATGGAGCCAGAACGGCCCTTGTCAGCGCAGTCCCTGCACCAGCCACTGTCCGTTCAATCTGACTATTCTTCTGTCACACCCGTGCGCAGCCTGAGATATATCACCAGCAGCGGCGAGATCAACAACCACCCGCTCACCCTCGTGACGCAGTTGCCCGATCAATAGCGCCAGCGCAGGATCGTCGTCGCATGGTGCCGATATGCCCTTGATGGCATCGAACTGCCTGCGACTCAGGCGTGCAATGACCTTGAGGTCAGAGTCAAATCCGGAAGCGGGCCGTGCCCGGCCAAACACCTGACCGATGTCATCATAGCGCCCACCCTGAGCGACCGCGCGTCCGTAGCCGGGCGTATAGGCCGCAAACACAATGCCGGTGTGATATTCATAGCCACGCAGCTCGCACAGATCAAATCCGAGGCTGATGGCGGGTAGACGTTTCTTGACGCCCACCGCGATTGCTTCCAGTTCTGCCAATTCCTTGCGGACAGTGCTCGGCGCATTGCTGAACGTGGCCAGTGCCTGCCTCAACACGGATTCGTCACCGCTGAGCCTGGACAGCTCGCGCAGCATGCTGCGGATGTCATCATCGCCCACGCGGCTGTCGAGCAGTGCGTCGATCTCCTCGAAGGCTTTGCGCTGCAAGGCGTCAAACAATTCCTTTTCGCTGTCTGAGGACAATTGTGCCGCTCTGACCAGACTGCGGAAAATTCCAACATGCCCGAGCACGATATGAATGTCGCCAATATTGGCAGCGCTCAGCGTCTCGTACATCAGACAGATCAGTTCGATATCACAGCCCACACCGGCATGACCGAAGAGCTCCGCGCCGATGCGAATGGGCACCCGTGAGGCCAGCAGCCCACGCGGTTTGGTATGCAAGACATGATCGGCATAGCACAAGCGCACGGGGCCTTCGCGATTGGCGTCACCCTGCCTGGCGAGACAATGAGCATCAATGCGGGCTACCTGCGGTGTGATGTCGGCGCGCACGCCCATCATACGCCCGGTCAGCTGATCGGTAATTTTGAAGGTATGCAGATCCAGATCGTGGGACGAGCCAACCAGCAGTGAATCGAGGTATTCGATCAGCGGCGTGATGACCAGCTCATAACCCCAGCCAGAGTAGAGATCGAGCAGCTGACGTCGCAAGGACTCCAGACGGAATGCCTCTGCCGGCAATATCTCCTCTACCCCTTCGGGTAGCAACCATCGATCACTCGCAGCCATCATCAAATCCTGCACTCTGTCTTTTTGGAAACCGGCTTTTTGAAAACCAGCCTTCGCCGTCACGGCCGGATATTGTCCACCCTGCAGACGGAAAAAGACCAGCAGTAAAATAATTCACTGCTGGTCTTATCACTCATTCGACTTACTGAACGTCGCTGCCACGCAGGTACTTGAAGTACTCGCTGTCAGGATCCACCAGCAACACGTCGCCCTTGTTGGAGAAACTTTCCTGGTAGGAATTGAGGCTGCGCGTGAAGGCATAGAACTCCTCGTTCTTGGTGTAGGCCGCCGCATAGGTGCCGGCTGCCTGGGCATCGCCCTCGCCGCGAATGCGTTCCGCATCCCGGTAGGCCTCAACCAAGAGGACCGCTTCCTGCCTGTCGGCGTCGGCTTCGATGCCAATCGCCAGCTCGTTACCACGTGAGCGCAGTTGCTGGGCCTCGCGCTGACGTTCGGAGGTCATCCGCTCGTACACAGAGGAACGCACATCCAGAGGCAACTCGATCTGCTTGACACGCACATCGATCACTTCTATCCCGTACTCGTCTGCCGTCGAGAGGTTAAGCTCCCTCGTTAATTCTTCCATCAGGAGGTCACGCTGCCCGGAAACCACTTCCTGCAAATCCCTCTCGCCAAACTTGTTGCGCAATCCATCGTTGATACGCTGGGCAAGCAGGTTGCTGGTGCGCGACTCCTCACCCGAGGTGGCGGTATAGTACTTCTGGACGTCGACAATGCGCCACTTGGCGAAAGAATCCACCACCAGCGCCTTTTGCTCCAGAGTCAGATAACGCTGCGCATCAGCCGTCACTGTCAGTACGCGGGCATCAAACTTTCTAACCGTGTTCACCCACGGCATCTTGAAATGCAGCCCGGGCTCGAGGTCAGCTCGTTCCACGGTACCGAATCTCAGCAGAATGGCGCGTTCCGTTTCCTTGACGACAAACATGGAATTGGAGCCGCCGACAATCAACAGAAACACGATCAAACCAGCCATCATATTCTTCATTATCGACCTCCTCGCTCGGGCACAGTCTGCACGCGCGCTCTGTCAGCGGCCGTGGTCTGCAGTTCTCTGGTCACCTGGTCAGACAACTCGCGCAATTGCTGAGCGGTCAGTTGAGCAGTTCCCGCAGCACGATTTGCTTCACTCTGCTCCATGATCTTGTCGAGCGGCACGTAGAACATGTTGTTACCGCCCTCCACATCGATCAGCACCTTGCTGCTGTTGCTCATCACCGACTGCATGGCGTCGATATACAGACGCTCGCGAGTGACCTCGGGAGCCTTCTCGTACTCAGCCAGCAATTGTTCGAACCGTGACGCTTCACCATCTGCACGGGCGATCACCTGATCCCGGTATGCATTCGCTTGCTCGATGATGCGCTGCGCCTCACCGCGCGCCACCGGAATGACGCGGTTGGCGTAGGCCAGTGCTTCGTTCTGCACACGCTGCTCATCCTCACGCGCCTTGATGACGTCGTCGAAGGCTCCCTGCACCGCATCGGGCGGCTGCGCGTTGCGCACCGTCACCTGAGAGATCATGATCCCCGAATCGTAAGTGTCCATGTAACGCTGCAGCCTGTCGCGCACTTCTGCGGAGACATCGGCACGCCCCTGGGTGAGGACGCGATCCATGGTAGTACCGCCCACGACATGGCGGATTGCCGATTCGGCGGCATGATCGAGACTCATTTCCGGGTCACGAACCACCATCACAAACTTCACGGGGTCCTGAATCAGGTACTGCACATCCATGGAAACATGGACGATATTTTCGTCAGTAGTGAGCATGTCTTTCGAGTAGGAGCGGGTGTTCACACGCGACACGTTGATCTTCTGCACGGAATCGACGCCTGGCGCATTCCAGCGCAGGCCCGGCATCACGACTTCCTCGCGCAGGGCGCCAAAGCGCATGACCACGCCACGCTCGGATTCATCGACGGTGTAGAAACCCAGCGCAGCCCAGATCACTACCACGATCGCAATGATTCCGCCGAACAGCCCGGAGGGCATGGCAGCACCACCTGCGCCCGGGCCACCTCCTGTGCTGCCACCGGATTTATTACCGCCACCGAACAAACCATTGAGTTTGCGGGTAATGGTCTTGATCACCTCGTCCAGGTCGGGAGGCCCCTGGTCGCCACCGCGACGGCCACCACCCCCCCAAGGGTCTTTATCATTACCTTTATTTCCAGGTTCATTCCAAGCCATCGGCTTCTCCATACCCCAAAGAAAATACGGGGTGATTTTAACGAATTATTGATGATTAACCCAGCTCTTCAGGAGCAAGCCCTTCTTCCGCCAGCAGTCGATCAAAATCGTGACGGGGCAGGCTGATATCCAGGCTCACTCCGCCGTTTTCGTCCATTGTCTCGTGACGCACGGCGCCTTTGGCATAAAGCCTGGCTCGCAGTCGGCCATGCGCGGGCAACAAGGTCAGAGTGCGCTGCACAACGTCTTCACCCAGCAGCTCGCTGATGGCAGCAAGCAGAATATCGATACCCGCTCCTGTGCGCGCCGACACCCAGATTCGCACCGGCTTGCCTTCTTCGTTGCGCTCCAGCATCGGCAGCCTGTCCGGCAACAGATCAATTTTGTTGTAAACCAGCAGACAAGGGACCTGATCGGCGCCAATTTCTGTCAGCACCTCGTTCACCTGCCCGGTAAGATATTCATGGTTCTCATTTGCCGCATCAATGACATGCAGCAGCAGCGCGGCCTGCGTGGTCTCTTCCAGGGTCGCCCGGAACGCTTCCACCAGCTTGTGTGGAAGGTGGCTGATGAAACCGACGGTGTCGGCGAGGATAGCTCCTCCGAAATTCGGCAACTGTATGCGCCGCAACGTGGAATCCAGCGTGGCAAACAGTTGATCTGCTGCGTAAGTGTTCTCTCCAGCCATGGCATTGAAGAGCGATGACTTGCCGGCGTTGGTGTAGCCCACCAGAGAGATAGTTGGAATTTCGGCACGTTGCCGGGAGCGACGCCCCTGCTCACGCTGGCCGCGCACCTTGATCAGCGCCTTGTTGATGTTCTTGATGCGCTGGCGAATCATGCGCTGGTCGAGTTCCAGCTGAGTCTCGCCGGCACCCTTCAGACCGATGCCGCCCTTTTGGCGATCCAGGTGAGTCCAGCCCCGCTTGAGACGGGTCACCGTATGCTCCAGCTGCGCCAGCTCTACCTGCAGCTTGCCTTCATAACTGCGGGCACGCTGCGCGAAGATATCCAGAATAATCCCTGTGCGATCCAGCACACGACATTCCAGACGCTTTTCGAGATTGCGCTCCTGACTGGGCGTCAGGGCGTGATTGAACAAGACAAGTTCTGCCTGATGCTCTTTCACAGCGGCCGCAATCTCGTCGAGCTTCCCTGATCCGACGAAGTGCCCTGCATCAGGACGTTTGCGGGTGCCTTTTATAAAACAGACGGGAACTGCGCCCGCAGAGAGCACCAGTTCTTCAAATTCGAGAGGATCCTCCTGGTCATGCTCTGCTTCCAGACCAATATGCACGAGGATTGCGGTTTCACCGCGATCAGGCCTTTCAAAGAACAAAAATCAACCTCACGTCAGGCAACATTTCCTGGCGCAGTTTCCTCGTCGTCCAGCTGGAACTCTCCCGAACTCTGTGTCGGAATCTTCACTGAGCGCGCCGGAACAACCGTGGATATGGCGTGTTTGTAGACCATCTGATTCACGGCGTTTTTCAACAGAATCACGAACTGATCGAATGACTCGATCTGACCCTGCAGCTTGATGCCGCTCACGAGATAGATAGAGACGGGGATGCGCTCCTTGCGAAGCACGTTCAAGAAAGGGTCTTGTAACGAATGCCCCTTTGACATTTACTCTCTCCTTAACCATTTAAATACAGCTGGAAAAACCCAGCAATTTACTTCCAAAGACTCCCTATATTGCGACCTGCTCTATCGATTTCAAGACCAGATCCAAAGTTTCGGGGTTCTCACTGTCAAAGTTACGCAATTCTTCCCAGCTGCGAAGCCAGGTCATCTGCCTTTTAGCCAGCTGCCTCGTGGCAATAATACCCGTTTCCAGCATAGCATCAAAGCTCAATTCACCCGCGATGTACTGCCATATCTGACGATATCCGACTGAGCGCATCGAAGGCATGCGCAGGTCAAGATCGCCCCGCCCCATCAAGGCTTCCACTTCTTCGACAAAACCATCAGCAATCATCTGGTGAAAACGTCGCGCGATCTTTTCATGCAGTACGCTGCGTAGACCCGGTTGGATCGAAAAAAAGTGCAGATCAAAGGGAATTGCGCTGTCGGCACGCTGACAGATTTCCTCCTGGTGGAACTCGGTCATGGTTTTACCGGAGATCAGATAAATCTCCAGAGCACGTTGCAGACGCTGCGGATCGTTCGGGTGAATGCGGCGTGCCGACTCCGGATCCACCTCCTGCAACCGCTCGTGAACGGCTGCCCACCCCTGCGCCTCGGCGATATCAAGAATCTGCTTACGCACATCTGCATCCGCAGTCGGCATGCTCGCGAGCCCATCGCGCAGCGCCTTGAAGTACATCATGGTGCCACCGACCAGCAAGGGAATTCTGCCGCTGTCACGAATGCTGGCCATCTCGCGCAGAGCATCGTCGCGAAACTGTGACACCGAATACGCTTGGGCTGGATCGAGTATATCGAGCAACCGGTGCGGGGCTCTGAGCAAGGTCTGGGTATCGGGCTTGCCTGTGCCGATATTCATGCCCCGATAAATCTGTGCCGAATCAACATTGATGATTTCGCAGGGCAACCTCTGCACCAGTTCTATGGCCAGATTAGTCTTCCCGGATGCCGTCGGCCCCATAAGACAGATGGCAGGCGTACGCGCTCCATTTGTCGAAGGCGAGACCATATGAGCGGAGGAAGACGAGGCGGACATCAGCGAGCAACTCGATTGGAACAGGGCCCACAGGATACCAGATGCGAAGCGCAGCGTTGACTACAACGCACATTGCAGGCGGGTGGCCCCGGTGAAAAACCTCTGGAGACTGCTATACTTCTCCGGGACCATTCGCCGCGACCATCCGCCAATGCACCCGGACACCCGGACAACCATCGTTTCAAATCACACGAATGCGCCGCAGACATCCATGAGCAACCAACCAACAGGCGTTTTCGACTCCGGTATCGGAGGACTCTCAACACTGAGGGAGTTGCGCAGACAATTGCCGCACGAGCACTTTCTGTACGTCGCCGATCTGGAGTGGTCACCCTATGGCAACAAGTCTGTGGCTTTGCTGCAAGAGCGCGCCGCTCACCTCTGTGATTTTCTGGTGCAGCGAGAGTCAAAGGCAGTCGTCATCGCCTGCAACACGGCGACCGCAGCAGCGGTTCATCAATTACGCGAGCGCTACACATTGCCTATCATTGGCGTGGAGCCGGGCGTCAAGCCCGCCATCACCCGAACCCTGTCAGGCGTAGTGGGCATCCTCGCCACGCAGAGAACCATCGACAGCGAGAAATTTCAAACACTGGTGAGCCAGTTCAGCCAGGACACCGAGATCGTCCTGCAGCCCTGCCCAGGGTTGGCCGAAGCCATCGACGAGGGACAACACCAGTCGGACCTGCGTGCGCAGTTATTGCGCCACTTCACGGCTCCGCTGCTGGCACGCGGGGCAGACACCCTCGTGCTCGGCTGCACGCACTATCCGCTGATCATGGAGGAAATTCGTGAGAGTCTGGCGGCGCAGGGGCACGAGAACGTGCAATTGATCGACACCAGCGAGGCCATCGCACGCCAGGTGGTCAGGCAACTGGAGCGCAACCACTCTCTCAATCAAGAGAGTGCGCGCGGAACTGTCCAGTTCTTCAGTACGGACATAGCCACTGCGGAGAATCCCGCGCAGCGCGCGAGGGCATTGAGCGAAGTTTTTTCCTATTACTGGGGAGAACCCATCAGCGTCGCCGCGCTGCCTGATTGATGCGATGGCGTGAGTATCGTCTACTGCCCACGCAGGAACAATTTGTCCAGCTGATCGAGACTCTGCAAGACCCATGTCGGACGACCATGGTTGCACTGGCCACTACGCTCCGTCCGCTCCATGTCGCGCAATAGCGCGTTCATCTCGGCAATACTCAACTGACGATTGGCCCTGACTGATCCGTGGCAAGCCATGGTGGCCAGCAATTCATCCTGATAATTACGGATGCGTTCGCTGCTGCCATGCTCCAGCACATCAGACAGCACGTCCCTGACCAGTTGCTCGATATCGGCCCCGGCGAGAATCACCGGAATCTGCCGCACCACGATCGATTCCGCAGCCGCACGCTCGATGCCAACCCCAAGCGCCAACAGTGCCTCGGCCTGCTGCTCGGCACAGTCGGCCTCGGCCTGACTGACCGCGATGGACAGGGGCACAAGCAGTGGCTGCGCCTTGATGCCTTCACTCTGACAGGCACTTTTCATATGTTCGTAAGTGATGCGCTCGTGCGCCGCGTGCATGTCGACAATGATCAGCCCCTGCGCGTTCTGCGCGAGGATATAAATTCCATGCAGCTGGGCGATAGCGAACCCAAGCGGGGGAACATCCTCATCATTCTGAAGCCGGGCATACGCAGCGACCTGTTCGGCCACTCGCTGCTGACTGACCGGTCCGGAATAACCCGAGCTGAACGAAGAAAATTGATTCGACTGCAGCGGTGTCGGCGACGAACCTAAGCCGCCTGCAAAACTGATGCGCTCCTGACCCGCAAAGTCTCCCGTGAGTCCCGCGCTGCGTTCGACCGAGGTGTACCCCGGAGCAGAAACTACACCATCGCCATTCACGGGCTCTCCATTTAAGGACTCGCCATTCAAGGACTCGGTGCCAGTCTCGGCGCCCAGACGATCCTGCGGACGCACGCTCGCGAGCGCCTTGTGCAAGGCCCGGAACAGGAAGTCATGCACCAGCCTGCCGTCACGGAAACGCACCTCGTGCTTGGTCGGATGCACATTGACGTCGACCAGTGAGGGCTGTAATTCCAGATAAAGAACGAACGCCGGATGACGACCGTGAAAGAGTACGTCCTGGTACGCTTGCTTGACTGCATGACTCACCAGCTTGTCGCGGATGATGCGGCCATTGACGTAGAAGTATTGAAGGTCCGCCTGGCTGCGCGAAAAAGTCGGCAGGCTCACCCAGCCCCACAGCCGCAGGCCGGAAGCCTCGATATCGATTTGAATCGAGCTCTCCACGAACGCCGGACCACACACCAGCGCCACACGACGCTGCTGCTCCTGCGCGCTTGGCGCCGCATGCAGATGCTGAATGACTCGTTGATTGTGACGCAGGCTGAAGGCGACGTCGAAGCGGCTGAGCGCGAGCCGCTTCACCACTTCTTCGAGACGATCGAATTCGGTTTTCTCGGTGCGCAGAAACTTCTTGCGCGCGGGCGTGTTGAAAAAGAGATCACGCACCTCTACGGTGGTGCCTTGCGGATGCGCAGCAGGAGAAATCGCCGTGCTCATCTCTTGGCCCTCGGCCTCGACACGCCAAGCTGTGTCGTCGGTGGCCACCTGCGCGCGCGAAATCAGTTCCAGTCGTGAGACGGAGCAGATACTCGCAAGTGCCTCGCCTCGAAACCCGAGACTCGCAATATTCTCGAGATCGTCGAGATTGGCGATCTTGCTGGTGGCGTGGCGGCTGAGCGCCAGCCCGAGATCATCTTTGACGATGCCCGCGCCATTGTCACGAATACGGATGAGTTTGCTGCCGCCCTGTTCGATGTCGATCTCGATGCGGTCGGCACCGGCATCCAGACAATTTTCCAGCAACTCCTTGACGACAGAGGCAGGTCGTTCAACGACCTCTCCGGCGGCTATCTGGTTCGCCAGGCGCTGGCTGAGAAGGGCAATGCGTGTCATGGTGTAGTGAGTCTCAGGGGGCAGGAATTTTTAGAACCTGACCGACGTGGATAACATCATTGCGCAGATTGTTGGCATTGCGCAGGCTGGCCAGACTGACGCGATAACGCGCGGCAATGCCCGACAGCGTCTCACCGGGAACGGTCTTGTGCTCCACTGCCAGCGGCTCTTGCACGGAGCGTGAGCCTGCGCCTGGAATGGTCAGCTCCTGACCCAGTTGCACCACATCACCGCGCAGATTGTTGGCGTCCCGCAGGGCGCTCGTCGTCACCCCATAGCGTTGCGCAATCATGGAAAGACTGTCACCGCGCACGACGACGTGGCTGCCCGCCAGATTCGATCCCGCGAGTGTCGGTGCAATATTATTCGCTTTCTGCCACGCCACCAGCGTGTCTTCCGGAGGCCTGTCGTAGAAGTAGCGCATGACGCCCTGCACGACGCCATCCGCCAGACGGCGTTGATAGGCGGCAGAGTTGAGCTGCTTCGCCTCGTCCGGGTTGGAGAGATAACCGGTTTCAATCAGGAGTGATGGAATATCGGGCGAGCGCAATACCCAGAGATTGCCCTGCTGGGTCTTGTCGCGTCGTAGCGTCGCGACGGAACTCAGGGAATTCAGAATGTAGGAGCCAGCCGTCACACTTTGCTCGATGCTCCAGGCCATGGAGAGGTCCAGCAGCGTGCGCGCCAGGTCATCCTCGATATCGCGCAGGCTGGTGTCACCCGCAACGCCACCCAGCAGGTCCGCACTGTTTTCCTTCTCGGCCACACGGCGTACGTTTTCATCCCCGGCGATGCGCTCGGAGAGCGCGTACACCGTGACGCCCTCGGCACGTGTCGTGCTGAAAGAATCCGCATGAATGGAGAGGAAAATGTCGGCGCGATTCTGCCTGGCTATCTGCGGCCTGCGCTGCAGTTGCACGGAGTAATCGCCATCGCGCACCAGCACCGGCTGATAACCCGGCACCGCCTCCAGTCGATCAAAAATGGCGCGCGCAATGGCCAGTGCTATGTCTTTTTCACGAATGCGTTTGTCGTAGCCGAGCGCGCCGGGGTCTTCCCCGCCATGGCCGGCATCGATGGCCACGATGATGTCACGCTGCTGGATTTCCTCCGGCCGCTCCGCCATCTCCAGATCGGGAATCGCCGGCACCACCCCTGCGTCATAAAGATCGACGACCAGTCTGTCTTTCAGCTCACCATTCGCAGCCAGCATGAAACTGCTGGGGTTCACGCCATTGGCGAGATCCAGCACGATGCGCAGATCCGCATCCGCACGCTTGCCGCTGCGCATGCCGGTCACGGGGCTGTCCTTGAAATCCAGACGCGACAGATCCGTCTGCATCACAACGCCAGTCAGATCAATCACAACGCGGTGGGGATTTTCGAGAACGAAGACACTGTACTTGACCTGACGATCCAGATCGAAGACCACGCGCGTGTAGTCAGGGGCACGCCACAAGCGCACCTCTTGCACCTTGGCTTGCTGCGTCTCAGTCTGCTCCGCTGCGGCCGCCGACGCCTGCCCTGCGAAAAATCCGCCTGGAAATAACGCCAATGAGCAGACCAGCAGGAGCAACGCCATGACGAGGCGTTGCAACACGGTGCTGTAGGGTTTAGCTGTCAACTTCATACTGGATTGATTCCGGTCTGCTTCCGCGCCAACAAGTCGGATAATTTTTTCACAACGCTCTCTCCACGTGGCGAACGTGGTTGCCAGTGAACAATCCTACCCGCTCCTTCATGCGACAGGCTGATCTCCAGGTCGGGTGCGGGCAGATAGCCTTTGCCCTTCTCGGCCCACTCGATGACGCACAGGTTGGCCTCGTCAAAATATTCGCCCACTCCAAGAAACTCTACTTCTTCCGGGTCCGCCAGGCGGTACAGGTCGAAGTGGTAAAGATTGCAGCCCGGCTGTTCATATGGCTCCACCAGGGTGTAGGTCGGGCTCTTCACCGCGCCCTCTATTCCATAACCCCGAACCAGTCCGCGAGTCAGTGTTGTCTTGCCCGCTCCGAGGTCGCCAGACAGGTAAATTCTGCCACCAAGTGTAGCACGGACACCGGGCTCGCCCGACCCGGCACTGCCCTCAAACGTGGACTGCGGCCCGCGCTGCGTTGCCTGCGCCAGCAGACGACCGAACGTCTCGGTCGCCGCTTCATCAGCCAGATATCGTGCTTCCTCACCCATGACCGCCTTCCAAACCCTCTTGTTTCTCATCGCCAGCAGGCGCAGCCCGATCGGCTACTGCGAGTTGTTCACCAACTGCCGTATATATTGCAGGAGATCTGTCGCCAGCATGCCGCGCTCACCCGCCGCAGCGGCCAGATCTGCACTCTCGCCGTGAATGCAGACAGCGCAGCGCAGGCTGTCAGCAAGGCTCAACCCCTGTGCAATGAACGCCCCGATCATGCCACTGAGCACGTCACCCATGCCGCCCGTGGCCATACCTGGATTGCCTTCGGTACATAATTCAATGTGAGGCGCTGCGCCCTCAACCTCAGGGGCCTCGAAGCACAGAAGGCTGCCCGCGCCTTTCAGCAGACACGCACCACCCCAGAGTTCCTGCAGACGTCGAACCGCCGCGAAGCGATCTGCCTTGACCTGCTCGTTGCTCCAACCCAGCAACCGTGCCGCCTCGCCGGGATGGGGCGTCAGCACCCAGTTCTGTCGGTGCAGCCCCGAAGCGGTTCCTGTTACGTTCGAGCGACCGCTGCCACTTGCCAGCTCATTGAGCTGCGCACGCTTTTCCGCCAGCAGATTGAGCGTGTCGGCATCGACCACCAGCGGAATCCGCTGTCCGGCCTCCTGCAGCACTAACCGCAACATGGCGGAAGACCAGGCTGAACGCCCGAGGCCCGGGCCGATGACCACGACGCTCGCGCGGGCGATCATCCGCACGACCACTTCGGCATCGTCGCCGTCAGGCGCTTCAACGGCGCGCATCATGATCTCTGGACGGCGCGACAGCATCGCCGTCACATGCGCGGCTCGCGTCAACAGGCTCACCGTGCCGGCACCGCTGCGCGCCGCTGCCTCTGCCGCCATCAAGGCGGCGCCACCATAGCCGACATCCCCACCAACGACAAGCACATGCCCGCAGTCACCCTTGTGAGTAGACGGGCGGCGGCGCGTCAGCAATTTTGCTACGCTATGAACGTCGATGCGGGTGGCCGACACGGCGCGCACCGGCTTGCTCTGCAGCACAATGTCCGGCAGGGCGAGATCATGGAACACAATCTCCCCCGTGTAATCCGGCCCGTCCGCCGTCAATAGTCCCTGTTTCAAGCCGATGAAGCACACCGTCACGGCGGCGCGCACCACCACCTCGGCCGCAACCCCGGTGTCGCTGTTCAGCCCGGAGGGAATGTCGACAGCCACTACCGGCAGGCCAGTGGCATTGATCCAATTGATCGCATCCCGATACTCCGGGCGCAGCTCACCACGCATGCCGATCCCCAGCAGCGCGTCGACCACGACGGTGTCGCCGTGAACTTCCTTCAACTCTATATTCTCTGTATCAACTGCGAGCAGCGGTTCACAGGAGATGCCCTGCGCCAGCACCCGCTGTCTCGCACTCAAGGCATCGCCACTGAGGCGCTCAACGGCGCCAGGCTCCAGTACGCGGACACTCAGGCCCTGCATGCCCGCAAGGGCGGCCACCAGGTAACCATCACCGCCGTTATTGCCAGTGCCGCAGACCACCAGCAGGCGCCGGGCCTGGGGCCAGCGTTGCAAGATGACGTTCAAGACGACACTGGCGGCACGCTGCATCAGTTCCGCGCCGGGAATGCCAGCCTTCTCGATGGCATAGCGATCGATCGCACGCACCTGCTCCGCACTGTAGAGCGCGCGAGGAAGGCGGGTCGAGAAGACGAATCGGTTCACGTGCGGTTACCCTCTCAACGATCAAACCGGTGGATCAGACGGCGCACCAATTGCAGAGCCGATTCCAGCTCCGCGAGTGGCACGTCTTCCGTGCTCTCGATAGCCCAGGGATCCTGGACGGCACGCAATGCGCTGTAGGCCTCCTGGCCGACGTCGGTCAGGCAGACCAGCACCGAACGCTTGTGGTCTGGATTGCGCTGATAGCGCAGCAACCCGTCCTTCTCCATGACATCGGTGATGCGTTGTACGGCTTGGCGCGATTGGCCCAGCGTACGGGCAATGCCGGGCACTGTGACGCCGGAATGGGACAGCGCGATGACGCCGATCACTTTCCAGCGGGCACTGGTCAGCCCCAGCGACTCCGCCATGCGGTCGCCTTCGGCCACCAGCAGTCCGTTCAAGCGGAACAGTGACAACACCAGATCGAGAAAAGGTTTACGTTTGGGTGAATGAGCCATGCCAGCCTCCGCCATTAACAAGCAGCATGCTGTCATCTTGACCCGTTACTGTCAATCAAGAAGCACCGAAGCGCTGTTGATGCTGACGGCGAATGGTCGTGTGGATGCTGCAGCTATTGGTGAGACCGCCGTTTTGCGGTAGCTTAAGCGCCAACGTCATTCAAAATCAGCAAGCAGGACAGCAGGGTTTGCCACCATCATGAGGAACATGCTCGCGAGAATTTTCTTCCTGCCCGCGAAAGCTCTGTCCGCTCTGAGCATAATCCTGCTTCCGATGCTGGCCACGGCGCAACCGCTGGCTCCTGTCGACGACACCTTGCCACAGGACATTGCAGGCGAGTTTGCCTTCGTGCGTCTGGAATACGACAACTACTACAACGATGGTTTCGGCCGTGGCACCTGGCAGACGGATTTCCCCAGCGCCGATTCCAACTTCCTGCGCGGCGTCTCCCGCCTGACCAATGTGCGCGTGATGAGCGAGCCAATTGTGCTGCGTTTCGATGACCGCCGGGTGTTCGACTACCCGTTCCTCTACGCCCTGGAAATGGGCCGTAGCGGTGGCCCGTTGTTCAATTCCATCGAGAAGGAAAACATGCGCGAGTATCTGCTGCGCGGTGGTTTTCTATTGATCGATGATTTCTGGGGCACTCGGCAGTGGGACAATTTCTACCGCGCCTTCACCGATGTGTTTCCGGATCGCGAGATCATCGAACTGCCGACAGACCACGAGGTCTTCCACAGCTATTACGACATCGACGGTCCGCAGATGATTCCCGTCATCGGCAACCCTGATAACTATCCGGAGCAGGATGTCGACCGCGCCTCCAACCACGCGATTCTGGATGATGACGGCCGGGTGATGGTGTTGATCAACTGGAACTCGGATATGGGCGACGGCTGGGAGCACACCTACGATCCGAGCTACCCGACCCGCCACGCCAATCTGGCTTATCAGCTGGGCATCAACTATCTGATCTATTCACTGACGCACTGATCTATTTATTGGCGCGCGGGCATCATTGTGCACGCATGGCGGCACAGTAGTCTTCGGTGGTGACAGCGGGCGTGAACCACAGATAGTCGTAGGGCGCTGTCGCGGAAAACGCCTCAGTGTAATCCGCAGGCACATCCGACTCCGGGCTCACCTCCATGAACCCCAGCGTGACGATGTCCTCCTCCGCCGTGGCGGGCATATCCACCAGCCCGGCGGCCAGGTAGTTGGGCACTCCCAGATCACGGCGCACATGGTAATTGCCTGCAATCAGCACGCGCTTTCCAGCCGACTCCTGCGTGGCCAGCAGGCTACGCGCCATGCTGGCATCCCGGCTCTGCTGCACCCGCACCATCGCGGGGAATTGACTGGCTGGCAGCATGCCGCAATGGCTCTCGTCGATATCCTTGTTGAGCTGCTCCATCTGCGCCGCATCCATCACCGCTGCAACCTCGGCATCGAGTTCACTTCCGTAAACCGTCATCATCTCGTCGCGGCTGATGTTGCCAGCCTGCACCGGGACGCCCGCACTCAACAGATCGGTCAGCACCGGGCCATAGAAATTCCAGTCCCAGCCCTCTGCGTCCCACTGCAGATGCTCTTGCAACGCCTGCGCGGATCTCAAATCCACACCGCTGAAATCATCCACCAGCGCCTGCTGACCGCTGTCCAGCATCTCGAAACTGACCACGCCGAGCGTTCCTTCCGCCAGCATGCCCTGCAGGAGCGTCCTGCGCAGACGGTGATGATCAGGGTTGTCATGCTTCTCACCCAGCAGCAGGAAGCGCTTGCCAGACAACGCCTGCTGCATCTCCTCGGCGGAGATGAAACGTTGATCGCTGGCGCGCCAGATGCGGCCCACCAGCGGGTGATCCTGATGCAGAGGGGACAGCCAGCCAGATTCGGATTGCGCGGAGGAGGAGGGAGACAATTCCGCACAACCAGACAGAGCGAGGAGGGTGAGGCTCAATAGCAGGCGTCGGGACAAGGGCATGATGTTCCTGTTTGGAAGGTTCTGCTAGTCAGGGTTCTGTTAGTCAGGGCACTGCTAGTCCGGGTTCTTGGGACAGTCGAATCGCAGCAGACGCCCCACGCCCGGCTGCAGATCAAACCAGTGTTCAACCGGCAACTGCAGAGCGACGAGGCCGCAGGTGGGGATGTTGTCGATGCCCGCATGCGCCAGATCGTTGGCCAGATCAGTCAGCGCCGGGTTATGCGCCACCAGCATGGCGCTGCTCGCACTCTCGTCGAACAGGGCGATCAGTTGCTGCAGTTTGGGGCTGCCAGCGAGGTAAATCTGTCGATTCTGCACGATGCGCTCGGGGTCGATGCCCAGCACCTCACAGAACAGCGTCGCGGTCGTGTAGGCGCGCAGAGCGGGACTGCTGACGATCAGATCGATCTTCTCCCCGCGCTCTTTCAGACGTTCGACCAAGCGCTCAGCCATCTCGGGAGCATCATGGAAGCCGCGCTCATTCAGAGGGCGGTCGAAATCCTTGACGTCGGGCGTCGCCCAGCTGGACTTGGCGTGACGCAATATATACAGAGTTTTCATAGCAGTGCTTTCGTTAATGGTACTGCGGTGGCTGGCGCCTCTTCAGGCCCGGCTATTTTACGTCATAAGCAGCGGGCACGAAATGAAAAGCGTCTTCGTGTCGGCCGTTGCCATGAGGAAATAGTTCTGCCCAAAAAAAAATCCCACAGCTGCCACAACAGCTGCGGGAAAAAGAGCGGAGAGTATCCTGCTCAAAACAAACAAAAAGTGCCCTGCTCAAAGAGAGCCCTGCCCAAAGTAAACAAGGAGTGTGGTGCGGAAGAGAGCAGGCTGCCGCCCGGGCACGGCAGCTGCGTGTCAGGAAATCTACATCAGGCGCTGGCCGACTCGGCACGCACGCGCTGATCCAGCTCGGCAAGCGCCACGTGCGCCGACTGCATGGCACTCTCCATCCACGCTGTGTGCTTGCTGACCTGATCGCCGATCAGCCAATAGCGGCCGTTGACGGATTGCTGCAGAGTGCTGAATATCTGCTCCTCCTCCGGCGTCACGACATTCCAGCGTGCGGAGCAGCCGAGCATGTGGTTCATTCGGTGCCAGGCGATGGTCACGCCCTTCTCGACCATGCTGCGGTAATTCGAATGCACCTTCTCACCTTGAGCGATCATCGCCTCGATGCGCTGCTCATGAGTCATGCGGGTGAAGCCCATGCCATTGCCATAGTCGTAAGCGGCAAGCACCACGCCCTTGGCCTTGTGAATGCCTTGTGGCGGATACCAGATCTGACGGATTGGCTGATTGGTCCAGCTAATGCCGCCGTAGATGCCTTCCTTCTCCCAGAAGCGCTCCTTCGCCTGGAACGCGCCTTTGTAAGCGGTGCCTCGGCGGATGTACTTCATCGCCTGGGTGTACTCGGTCGGCAGGTTGTTCGGAATGCCATTCATGAAGTGGCTGGGAATGGAGTTGAAGCAATAGTCGGCCTCGATGACCTGACGTTGCCCGTCCTGCTGATATTCCACCGACACGCCATCATCGCGCAGGTTCAGCGACAACACCTGTGCCTTGTACTTGATCTTGGAGTCCAGCTGGCGGGCAAAACCTGCGGGAATCCTGTCCATGCCACCGACTGGCTGCATCAGCATCGGACCGGTTTCGCCTTCGTTGTCGCTGATCACCTGACGGGTGGCATTCGCGCGCAACAAATTGCGAACATCGATCATTTCCTTCTGCACCGTGTGGGTAACATAGTTGCCTGAGGCATAACCGGCGCGGTTGCTGCCTGTATAGCGCCCTTCCTCATTGAGGTCGCCGAAGGCTCGGATCATCTGCAGCACCAGTCCCGCCTCTTCGTCGGTAAAGGGCTTGTCGAGTTCAACCTCGGACATGGCCTTGTTCATCAGCTCTGCCATGAAGCCGCGCACGTTGGTGGTGAGCTCGGCATTGCGGATGGGCTTGCCATCCATGATGTTGTCGTCCTGAATCCAGGCCATCTTGTTTTCGTTGATGAACAGCTCCAGGTCCACCCCCAGCTCTTTGCAGTAGTGCAGGACGTTGGTGTGCGTGCTGGGAATGCGGGCCGCGCCGGCATTGAAGTACATGTGCGGTTCATCGTCGAATTGGCAATACTGAGGGTTGCCGATCTCATCGATCAGGGTGCCTGCACGGACGGTGAAGACACGGCCACCGGCACGATGGGAAGACTCCAGCACGGTGCAGTCATAACCCGCCTTGGTGAGTTCATAAGCCACCGTCAGCCCGGAGATACCGGCACCGAGAATGACTGCTTTGCGATTCTGGTTGCTCAGACGCAACAATTCGGGAGCCGACGCGGAGGCGCTGGAGGGGATCATGCCAAGCGCGCTGGTAATACCGATGACGGCAGCCGTGCCGCCAGTGGCGGCCAGCAGATTCAGAAACTCACGACGGGAAACGGGATTTGACACTTGCATGATCCTCTTTGACTATTGGTGCTGAATACCCTCTTCAATCCAGGGTGTGAAGACGAGTGAATTATTGCGATCGAAGCCGGGAAAGTCCTCCCAAAATCCTTCTGAAAACCTCCTAAAGAATGGCTTCCAGCCTCGGGAGGATACTTTGCGCCACTTTGCCCCCCTCCCTTGACCTCTCCAACGTTCTGATATCTACTTGAAGCCGATCTCCAGCAAATATGCTCGATCACTTTCAACCCGGATGAGACAGCCAGTGGCCTCGGACAAGCTAAACAGAATAAAGATCGGAGACTGGGAGGCATCGCTCACCACTTGCACCCTGATTCAGGGCGGCACCGAGGTGAAAGTGACCCCCCGCAGCATGGACGTTCTCCATTACCTTGCCGAGCAGGCGGGCGAGGTGGTCAGTCACGAGGAATTACTCAATCGCTTCTGGCAGGGTTCGTTTCCATCCGATCATGCCGTCCACAAGGCCATCGCGGAATTGCGCAGCGCTCTCGGGGACGATGCTCACAATCCTACTTATATAAGGACGATCCCCAAGCGCGGCTACTCGCTGATCGCCGAGGTGGTGGCGGCCATTCCCATTACGGCTCCGCGAGCGGCTTCCGAGAAAAGCCCGACGGTGGAAGTCACCCAGGTCTCTCCATTGAAGCTGCGCTTCAGCGCACTGCTGGACAAACGTATTATGGCCGCAGGGGCGGCCGCGGCCATCTTCCTATCCGTGCTCATGTGGCCTGGCCAGCAGGTGTCCAGCGACAAGGACGAAGTCGTGCGCCTCGCCGTGCTGCCCTTCGTGGACCTTGAACCGAACGCCGATAACAAATTCGTGACAGACGGATTGCGCGAATCACTGGTACATGGACTCTCAAAACTCAGCCACCTGGAGGTCTTGTCCCCCTCACGCAGGTTCGACGGGGTGGAAGGCAATCGTTCTGCGGAACGGGCCATCGAACGCGCCCAGACCTTGAACGCCGATCATGTGCTGCAGGGCAGCGTGCAGTCCGCCGAGGGCCGCCTGCGCGTGACGGTCCAGCTCATCCGCGCCAGCGATGGCCTTCATCAGTATTCCGATCAGTTCGATTTCCCAATAGAAGATCTGTTTGGCGTGCAGGACCAGATCGTCTCCAACGTAGTCAGCGCCTTGAGCGTTCACCTCGATGAAGAGGAGCGTTCGCAGATGCTCGACTGGGGCACCACCAACGCACTGGCCTACGAGAAATTTCTGCGCGGAGAGTTCTACTACAACCAGTTCAGCCCTGCCGATTTCCAGCGCGCCATCGACTACCACCTGGCCGCCATTGAGCTGGACCCCGAATTCCTCAATGCCTACCACGGCGCGGCCACGGCAGCCAACAACATGGCGGTGTACAGCAGTGATGCCAGGATAGCGGAGCTGAGCCTGCTGATCGCCGACCTTCACCGCGAAGTCTCACGCATTGCGCCGGACAGTCAGGTGCTCAGTTCTCTCAATGAAATACGTCTGCGCATGGGCGGCAACAACCAGATTCAGCAGGAAATGCAGATGCGCGAGCAGATTCTAACCGGCCATCCGCCGGAGTTCGCAGTGGCCCACTACGCGCTGTTCCTGATCGGCGCACGGCTGTATGACGAGGCTAGCAGACTGCTCGACGCCGCCGGCGAAGTCGGCCCCTTCGAGATTTCTCCCGATGAGGTCTGGAGCTACCGCAACAACATCCAACCGCCACGCGCCATGTTGTTGGGCGCCAAAGGCCAGTTGCAGGAGCGCCCTTATCACATCGGCTTCCTGGGAACGGTTGCAACCAACTCTGCACTGACTGGTGATTTCCGCCAGGCTGAGACCTATCTGAACCGTCAACGTGAAGTGGATACCGACGGCATCCTGGCTCACTTCAGCGAGACCATCATCGGCTTCCTGAGCGGCAAAATCTCATTAGGCAACGAGGCCTATCAGGACATCATGAGCCGGGAAGGGGATTTCGACTTCAACAAGGGCGCCCTCAGTTTCATGCTGGGCGATGTCGAGACCGGCATCACTTTCTGGCGCAACCTGACGGCGACACAGAAGCGCCGGTTGTTCAACGTCACGCACGGCGCGGAGAAATACTTTCCGATCTCCGTGCTGGAAGACCCCCGTTACCAGGCTCTGCTGGAAGAGCTGGGGCTTGGCAAGAGCTGGCAGCGTCAGCTCATGGAGGGGATCATGGCGACGGAGTCTGTCACCGGCGTAGGGCTGAGCGAAAAGTCTCGTCAGGCCTACGAGAGCAACACCTTTCTTTCCCGCAATAACCTCTGGACCCCCGAACAGTGGTCAGAGCTTGATTCCCGCAAGCTGGCCATCCTGCAGCACTGATCTTCAAGCTCTTGACCCCAGAGGCTCCTTCTCGATTTCTGCATTTCATGATTCAGCAAGGCGCATAGCGCCCAACCCCTCTGCACGCCCGTGAATTGCCCCCTTCCAGAGTTATAGGAGGTATTCAGAAGGTTTTGGGGAGGACTTCCCAGCCCCCTCTCTCGATAATCGAAGGCGCTATCTGGTTGACTCACTTCACGACCCACTGGAGTTTACAAAGCCCCTGCAAGTACCACCTTGCGTAGAAGGGCTGTCGTACAGGACTGAAGTAATTTAGAAACCATCCTTCGCAAATCTAGAAAATGAAGACAAGGGAATAGAACTATGAAAATTTCAAAACTGCTGACAATGTCGTCGGTTGCTGCCCTGCTGGGCTCAATCGCTGCCACCACCGCTCCCGTTGCCATGGCGCAAGCCCAGGGTCAGGATGCGGAAATCGAAGAAGTTGTGGTAACCGGTTCACGCCGTGCACCCAGAACAGCGCTCGACTCCGCAGCTCCAGTCGATGTGTTCTCAGCAACAGACTTCCAGGATCAAGGTACGGCCGATATCAACGATCTGCTGCGCAACCTGGTGCCGACCTTCAACGTGGACACTCAGGACATCAACGACTCCAACAGTCTGGTACGCCCCGCGACCCTGCGCGGCCTGCCCGCTGACGACACGCTGGTGCTCGTGAACGGCAAGCGCCGTCACCGCTCCGCAGCGGTGCAATTCGGTCGCGAGGGAACCCACTTCCCGGACATCGCCCAGATTCCTCCGATTGCTCTGCGTCAGGTCGAAGTGCTGCGAGACGGCTCTGCCGCACAGTACGGCTCCGACGCCATCGCGGGCGTGATCAACTTCATGCTCAAGGAGAACAGTGAAGGCCTGTCCATCGAAACCAAGACCGGCATGTACACCGAGACCGATGACGGTCAATTGAACTACATGGCCGCCAACCTGGGTCTGCCGCTGGGCGAAACCGGCTTTGCCAGCCTCAGCATGGACATGACCAACCAAAAGCGCAGCGACCGCAGCATTCAGCGCGGTGACGCACAGGCACTGATCAACGCTGGCAACAAAGCGGTACGTGTCAATGCCCAGCACCAGGGACTGCCCGATACCGAGATCGTCAACCTATTCGCCAACATCGGCGTTGATCTGGGCGGCGACCAGACGCTGTACTCCTTCGGCGGCTACAGCGAGAAGGACGTTGAACTCGGCTTCTTCTACCGCAACCCGGAAAACCGCAGTGGGGTATTCACCCGTGGTTCCAACCAGCTTTTCATTGACACGACGCCCGGCACAGGCACCACTTGCCCGACGATCCCGCGCGGCGTCAACCCAGTGACCAAAGTCACCAGCTCTGTGGCAGCTGCCCAGGCAGGCCTGGCAGATCCGCAATGCTTTTCCTTCCTTGAGTGGTTCCCCGGTGGTTACACCCCAGACTTCGGCGGCCAGGTGCGCGACATGTCCAATGCCACCGGCATCAAGGGCGAGCTGGATGACGGCACGACGTATGACCTGAGCATGGGCAATGGCTTCTCGGAGATCACCTACTTCATCTCCAACACCACCAACCCATCCATGGGACCAGATTCTCCCACCAGCTTCTCGCCCGGTATCTACACCACCATCGAGAACAACCTCAACCTGGACCTTTCCAAGGCTTTCGAAGTGGGTATGTACTCACCGCTCAACGTTGCCTACGGTCTGGAATGGCGTCGTGAGATATTCAAAGTGGCTTCCAAGGACCAGGACTCCTACCGCGTTGGCCCCTATGCCAACCTGGGCATGGGCGTAGGCTCCGACGGCTTCCAGGGTTTCGGTCCTGATCAGCAGGGCACCTGGGATCGCAAGAACTGGAGTATCTATGCCGACCTGGAAGTGGATGCCACCGAAAGACTGTTGCTCGGCGCTGCCATCCGCTACGAAGACTTCTACAACACCTTCGGCGACACGACCAATGGCAAGCTGACAGCACGCTATGCGCTGACAGACACGACCAATCTCCGCAGCACGATCAGCACCGGCTTCCGTGCTCCGTCACCCGGCCAGGCCAACATCTCCAACATCAGCACTGGTGTTGTGGACAGTATCCCTGTCACCCAGGGCCAGATTCCTCCTACCAACCCGATATCACAGCTGTTCGGTGGTACGGAGCTGACTCCGGAGAAATCCCGCAACTTCAGCATCGGTGTGGCCACCGAAATCGGCGGCCTGGACCTGACACTGGACTACTACCGCATCGAACTGCGTGACCGCATCCTGAACTCTGCAACCTTCGACATTACCGAAGCCATTGCACAGCAACTGGAAGCCTCAGGCATCTCCGGCGCGCGCAGCATCGTGTCCTTCAACTACTACACCAACGACATGTCCACCACCAACGAAGGTGTTGAACTGGTTGGCTCGTATGCGATGGACTGGGACGACTTCGGTCGCACCGAACTGGCGGCCTCATGGGCCTGGACCAAGCAGCAACTGGACAGCTTCACGCCAGGCCTGCTAACCCGCGCCAACGTCGCCGATCTGGAAAAAGGAATCCCTGCCAACCGTGGCAACTTCCGAGTCAACCACACGATCACTGACTGGCGCTTCACCCTGCAGGCCAACTACTACGACGAGTACTTCTCAGTACCCGCCAACGCAGTGCCAGCTCGCGATTACTGGGTAGGTTCAGAGGTAATCTTCGGCGGCGAGGCTGCTTACACGTTCCGCGATCGTTACACTTTCATCGTCGGCGCGGATAACATCCTCAACACCATGCCGGAGAAGATTCGTCCAATAGATATCAACTCAGGCACCAGCAACAAGTACGTCACGAACGCTGGGTTCGGCCCGAATGGTGCCTTCTGGTACGCACGCTTCCAGTTCAGTATGTAAGCAAGAAAGGATAGTCAATCAAAGAGAGGGGTGTCGTTCGCGGCACCCCTTTTTTACCCGGAGAACACATCTTATGACGCGCAATGTTTTACCCATGCTGCTGGCCATTGCCGCAACAGCGGTAGTCTCAACCACAGTTTCAACCTCCACATGGGCAGCCGTACCCCATGAGCCGGTCAACCACCGGTTCTGCTTCACCTGTCACGGCACCGATGGCGTTGGCAGCGAGGGCATCCAGGCCCCTCGTCTGGCTGGCATGGAGCCATGGTACCTGCAACGGCAGCTCGAACTGTTCCGTGCCGGGGGACGCGGCAAGCACGCGGAAGATATTCAAGGCTTGGAGATGCAGCCAATGGCGGCAATCCTGACCGACGAGAATATCGCCGACATCATCGACTGGGCCGCCACCTGGGAGTACAAACCCACGGTTCCGACACTGACAACCGGCAATGCGGCCAACGGACGCCAGCTCTATCAGGCCTGCGCGACTTGCCACGGCGCGGATGCGCAAGGCAATGAGGCGATGAATGCGCCAGCACTGCGCGGCCAGAATGACTGGTACCTCGTCACTCAGCTGAAAAACTTCAAGGCCGGTTTCCGTGGCACCGACCCGCTCGACACGTTCGGTGCGCCGATGCGCGCGATGGCGGCAGGACTTGCCGACGAGCAGGCCATCAAAGACGTCGTGAGCTATATCAATACGCTGGGACGTTAAATTTTTACAACCGATTCCTATGTAACCAAGAGGACACCAATTATGTCGAAGCTCATCAAGTTACTGACTCTCAGCTCTGCCCTGCTGGCAGGGTCATTCGCCATGACAGCCAGCGCTCAGGAAATTCAGCGCGAGGGCGAAGGCAGACTCTTCTACAGCACCATCAGCATTCCCGCCGGTGCGGAGACCCTGTACCTGAGTGGCGTTGGCGCTTCACCACAAGCCGATGGCACCTACGGTGACATGGAGCAGCAGACCAACAATGCCTTCGAGAAGTTCAAAGCCACACTGGAAGCCCAGGGCTGGGCTATGTCCGACATCGTCCAGGTCCGCGTGTTTGGCGTGGCCGGTGCAGATGGCAAGTTTGATTTCGCCGGCTTCAATCGCGGCTACGAAAAATTCTTCGGCACCGAAGCCAATCCCATGAAGCCAGTGCGCTCTGTCGTACAGATCGCCGGGCTGGTGGTTGAGGGCTGGCTGGTCGAGATCGAGATCCGCGCCGCCCGCGTCCCCAAATAACCCCTGCGGGAGCGTACCCCAAACTGACCCATCGACTGCCTTCCAGCACCGATTGTCAGGCGATCTCTGTCCTGAGCCTATCTCCCCCAGAACGGCCCCAGGACAGAGATCGCACCCTTTTGGATCAGCATTGGTCATTCCTTTTTCGGGCTTGTAGAATGCCCGCTCAGACAATCTCTCCATGAAGTTTGCCGTCAAAGTGAAGAATCAGCCCCAGGTGCCGATAGGGAGAGAGACGACCGATACCGAAGCCTCAGCGCCTCCTCTCACAGGACCGTTCCAATTATGACCCCTGCCGTACGTTTCTTCTGGATTGTCAGCCTCGCCTGGCTGCCCCTGAGTTATTACCTGCTGATGGACGCCACCGACTGGATCGTCATGCCCGCCGCGCTGGGCGAACACCCGGCGCTGCTGACGCTGTTCCTGTTCGCGGCGGTCTACGTCTCCATCGGAATGCGCGATCTGTATTCCAGCGAGAGCAACCTGCGTCGCAACTACCCGGTGTTTGCGAATCTGCGCTATCTGTTCGAGAGTATTCGCCCCGAGATCCGCCAGTACTTCATCGCCAGCAATCTGGAAGAGGCACCATTCAACCGTGAAGCGCGCGACCTCATCTATCGCCGCGCCAAGAACGTCAACGACACGCTGCCGTTCGGCACAGAACAGAACCTGATGGAGCAGGGCTA
>JAUSMU010000168.1 GCA_030645995.1 Gammaproteobacteria bacterium
GGCACCAGATCTATGCCACCGGGATGCCAAGGGTGGCAACGAAGAATTCTTCCGGCCCCCAAGCGAACTCCTCTTGCGAAACCATGTTTCTGGATCGCTTCTTGAGTGTAGTGCGAGCAGGAGGGATAGAAGCGACATTGATTGCCAATGAGATAGCTCAGAGTGTGCTGATAAAGGGTGATCAGCTTGATGGCAAAATTATCCAGCATTCGCTTGGTCTCTTGTCACTGAGGAGCGGCGAGTTTTATTGATAAGCTCCTGCCACAGCCGTTCGATATTTTTGTGCACCAGCTCATTGCTTAATGAGCCTAAGCCACTGCGCGCTAGGATAACGATGTCGAGCGCGGGGAGCAAACGCTGATTGTGTCGGAAAGACTCGCGAAAGATGCGTTTGACGCGATTGCGCTGAACGGCCTTAGTAATATTCTTCTTGGCGATAACAAGTCCGAGACGCGGACGTGCCACAGTGCTGGTCACTGCCAATATCAGAATGTATTGGCAGGAGACTTTATAGCGGGCGTTTTTGAATACAGGTTGGTAGTCTGCGGCACCCAGCAGACGCAGCTTCTTGCTAAAGCCAAAGTCAGACACAGGTTCTACTTTCGTGAGTGCTGCAGACTAAAAGGAAAACCGATTACGCTGTAAGTTTGGCGCGACCACAGGCACGACGTCTTTTAATGACGAGGCGGCCACCGCGAGTAGCCATACGTGCACGGAAGCCGTGTGTACGGGCGCGTTTCAATAAGCTGGGCTGAAAGGTTCTTTTCATGATGAAGTCCAGGTTGATCTAGAGAATAAATTTAGCCGGTTCCAAACCGAGCGCGAATTCTAGTGGTTTCAAGCATCTATTGCAATTCAAACCTTGAGAAATGTGGTGTAAGGTCCCGCTTTATCAGGAAAGCAAAAAAATACAGGGGGTTACAATTTATACGCTGTTAATAACAAGTTATCCACAGGGTTGCTTGCTAGGGATGCCTATCTTCTTGCGTCGTAAACCTATGCCTTTGGAGCGCATTAATGTTAGTAACATTATGATATATAGTTAGTTATTTATCATTCGGCGCTATTCGTATGTGTTGCTGCGGGTGTGGATAACTATGTTCAGTCAGGCTAGAATCGATGCTCCTGTTAATTCCAGACGAAAATGGAAAGGTAATAAGAAGAGTGAATTCGGTAAATTGGCAAAGTTGTGTGAGTTGTTTGAAAAATGAGCTGCCTTCTCAGCAATTCAATACATGGATTAGACCCCTGCATGCAGAAAGTTCGGCAAACGAGCTCAGGCTTTATGCCCCAAATCGATTTGTCCTGGACTGGGTTAAGGACAAATTTCTTAGTCGGATCATGGAGCTCCTAAGAGAGCATTCGCGTGGAACAACGGTTGATGTGGTTTTTGAGATTGGCGGCCAACGTCAGGCGCTCCAATCTCCGGATTCCTCCAGTTCATTACAGCCAAGGCCGTCTGCAGAAATTCCGAGAAATCCCGGCGAACGCAATATCGCAGATTCGCTCCCCGTCATTCGTACGCCCGTGATTGAGCAGGCCGCTAAACCGCTTACAGGTAGCTTGATCAGACGCACCTCCAGGAATATGGAGGTCATTATCGATGGTAAACTGAGCCACAAGGGCAGCCTGAATCCAGAGAATACCTTCGATAATTTTATTGAAGGGAAGTCGAACCAATTGGCTCGGGCGGCGGCACTGCAGGTAGCGGAGAACCCGGGAGGCGCGTATAACCCTCTATTTATATATGGTGGCGTAGGCTTGGGTAAAACCCATCTTATGCACGCTATCGGCAATTACCTGGTGGCAAGAAAGCCCGATGCTAAAGTTGTCTATCTGCACTCTGAAACTTTTGTGGCTACCATGGTGACGGCGCTTCAGTTGAATGCCATCAATGAGTTCAAGCGCTACTACAGGTCCGTGGATGCGCTGTTGATCGATGATATACAATTCTTCGCGGGCAAAGAGCGGTCTCAAGAAGAGTTCTTTCATACATTTAATGCACTACTGGAAGGCGGCCAGCAGATAATTCTGACGAGCGACAAATATCACAAAGAAATCAACGGGTTAGAAGAGAGATTAAAGTCTCGTTTTGGTTGGGGTTTGTCCGTTGCGGTAGAACCTCCAGAGCTTGAGACACGCGCAGCGATTCTGATCAACAAGGCGGAACAAAGTAACGTGGAGTTGCCGAGTGACGCAGCCATGTTCATTGCGCAGCGTCTTCGCTCACACGTTCGAGAGCTGGAAGGCGCTCTGAAGAAAGTGATAGTTCATGCGAATTTTGTCGGCAGACCCATTGATCTCGAGTTGGTGAAAGAGGCATTGAAAGATCTCTTTGCGCTTCATGACAAACTGGTCACTATAGATAACATTCAGCGATCTGTGGCTGAGTACTATAAGATCAAGATGTCCGATATGTTGTCGAAGCGGAGGAATCGTTCTGTTGCTCGTCCCAGACAGGTCGCGATGTGTTTGTCCAAGGAGCTGACTAACCACAGTCTTCCTGAAATCGGAGATGCTTTTGGTGGGAGGGATCACACCACCGTATTGCATGCGTGCAAGCAGGTGAAGAATTTGCGCGGTTCGTCATCCGATATTGCCGAGGATTACAACAATCTGTTGCGCGCTTTGGCGACTTGAACAGCAACTGGGCGCGCGATATCTCGCCGCTTGGTCCGGCGGGCTAATTTCTAAACAACGATAAATACAACTAGTGAGATAGTTATGCATTTTGTGATTTCCAGGGAAGCCATACTAAAACCTCTGCAGCTTGTGACGGGTGTTGTGGAAAGAAGACAGACATTGCCAGTGTTGTCGAATGTCCTGCTATCCCTGGACTCAAATTCGATGTTGTCGATTACGGGGACGGACCTGGAAGTCGAACTGATAGGGCGTGTCAGCGTCGATGGACCCAATAGACCGGGAGAGATAACCGTTCCTGCTCGCAAGCTTGTGGATATCTGCAAGTCTCTTGCAGAGGATGCCAAGCTGGAGTTTACGGTTGATGAGTCAAAGATGGTCATTAAGTCAGGCCGAAGCCGTTTCAGCCTGGCCACGCTTGCTGCAAGCGACTTCCCGAATACAGAGGAAGAACCGGGCACAATTGAACTGTCCTTGGCCCAGAAAGACCTCAAAGCGTTGCTGGATGGCACTTCGTTCGCCATGGCTCAGCAAGATGTCCGTTATTATCTGAACGGGATGCTTTTTGAGTTGGCGAGCAGTTATCTGCGAGTGGTGGCCACTGACGGCCACCGTTTGGCAATGCAGACTTTACATATGCAGAATGCAGTGGATGCGCCAATACAGCTGATATTGCCCCGCAAGGGGGTTGTAGAGCTGGGCAGGCTGTTGAGCCTGGATCAGGAAAGTATCTCGATGGTGTTTGGCCGCAATCATGTGCGTGCGCGGACTAAGGATTTTACATTCACCTCGAAGCTTGTTGATGGCAAATTCCCGGATTACAACCGCGTGCTGCCCAAGGGCGGTGACAAAATTGTGGTTGGCGATAGAAATGAACTCAGGCAAGCATTCACCCGTACATCTATCCTGTCGAATGAGAAATACCGCGGAGTCCGAATCCTGCTGACAGATAACGAAGTCAGAATTCTGGCAAACAACCCTGATCAGGAAGAGGCCGAGGAGTCGGTGTCTGTTGATTACAAGGGAGAGGCGCTGGAGGTTGGATTCAACGTCAGTTACCTCGTTGATGTGTTGTCCGTGTTGGGCTCAGAAAGGGTCAAGATCAGTCTCTTGGACTCCAATAGCAGCGCTCTGCTGGAGGCTGCAGATGGCACCGGGGATGCGCTGTATGTCGTTATGCCTATGCGCCTTTAAATCAAGATATCTGATCCCCTACCCTCCTTGCCACAGTCTCTGAAATACTGAAGGGATATGTCTGTAATCTCTCGCCTGGACGTACTTAATGTTCGAAATCTTTCGAACGTTAAGCTCTTGCCAGCTCAAAAGCTGAACCTTATTTTTGGCGACAATGGCAGCGGCAAAACCAGCCTGCTGGAGGCGATTCATTTGCTTGGTTTGGGGCGTTCATTCCGGAGCCAGAAACTGGATTCGATTATTCAGAATGAAAAGGAGGAATGTGTTGTTTTTTGTGAGTTGGCTGAGGGCGCGTCAATTGGATTGAGTAAATCAAGGAGGCAAGGCCATCAGCTGAAGCTCATGGGAGAGAAACAGCGGAATTGGGCGGATGCAGCAAGACACCTTCCTGTTCAAATTCTCAACTCTGAAAGCTTCCTGTTGTTGGAGGGAAGCTCTAAGGTTAGAAGGAGGTATTTGGACTGGGGTGTGTTCCACGTGGAACAAGATTTTGTCGGGGCTTGGAGGAAGGCTGCGAAGTGCTTGGCCCATAGAAATCTGCTATTGAAGCAGCGAAGCCCGGACAGGGATCAGCTTGCCGCTTGGGATATTGAACTGTGCAGGCTTTCTGAGTTAATCGATAGTTCGCGCAGCGAATACTTTGCTCTGCTCTGCCCTGCCCTGTTGGAAACTGTAGCAAAGTTGATCGATCTTCCCGATTTGAATCTTCAGTACTGCAGGGGTTGGGACAATACTGCGGATCTCGCGAGCGTACTAAAAGCCGGGCTTGTTAAGGATTTGAAGTATGGAGCAACGCAGCATGGTCCGCACCGGGCGGATCTTGTTGTGAAGATTGGTCGTAGTGATGCGGTCGAGATTCTATCGCGCGGGCAGCAAAAGCTTTTGGTCAGTGCCATGAAGGTTGCACAAGGCTACCTTCTGTCCCAGCTGATCGGGGTGAAGAGCGTCTATTTGCTTGATGATCTTCCATCTGAATTGGACGCATCAAATCGAAGACGAGTTTGCGCTCTCTTGGACGAGTTGGATTGCCAGGTTTTTATGACTTGCGTCGACCCTGAGGACCTCGAGAAATCATGGCCGGCGGGATTAATGCCAAGAAAGTTCCACGTGGAACATGGTAAAATAGCGCAGAGATACTAGGGGATTGCCTCGCTGTAAGGCCCAGGCAATTAAACCCTCGGTAATAGATCGCGTCCATCTCAAGGGCGCAGTGAAGTAGCACACTTAAAGAATTCAGTGAGTAGGAGATAGCATAGATGGCTCAGGACTCGACATATAACTCGTCAAGCATCAAGGTATTGAAAGGGCTTGATGCGGTCAGGAAAAGGCCAGGCATGTACATCGGAGATACGGATGATGGTACAGGTCTTCATCACATGGTCTTTGAACTGGTAGATAACTCCATTGACGAAGCTCTTGCGGGCCATTGCGATGACATTCGAGTGGTTATCCACCCTGGTGAAACTGTCACCGTGACAGACAATGGCAGAGGGATCCCTACTGATATGCACACCGAGGGTGTATCAGCTGCCGAAGTGATCATGACAGTGCTGCATGCTGGCGGTAAGTTTGACGACAATAGTTATAAAGTCTCCGGAGGCCTGCACGGCGTAGGCGTGTCTGTGGTTAACGCGCTTTCCGAAGAACTGAAGTTAACCATTCGCAGAGGTGGCAAGGTCCACGAACAAAATTATGTGCATGGGGTGCCGCAGGCCCCCCTGGCGGTGGTGGGAGAAACGGACGCCACAGGAACCGAGTGTCACTTCAAGCCATCGAAGGATACGTTCACCAATATCGAGTTCCACTACGACATACTGGCCAAAAAGCTGCGAGAGCTGGCCTTTTTGAATGCTGGCGTGTCAATTCAGCTCAAGGACGAAAGAAGCGGCAAGAGTGATCTCTTCAAGTACGAGGGCGGTTTGAAGGCTTTTGTTAATTACCTCAATACGAACAAAGCCCCCATAAACAAGATTTTTCACTTCATGGCAGAGCGAGAGGAAGATGGCATCACCGTAGAAATAGCTCTGCAATGGAATGACACTTACCAAGAAAATATCTTCCCGTACACAAACAACATTCCGCAGAAAGATGGTGGTACGCATCTTGCGGGTTTCAGAGCTGCGCTCACCCGTGTTCTGAACAGCTATATAGATAAGGAATTGGCTGCCAAGAAGAACAAAGAGGTAGCAACGACCGGTGATGATGCTCGTGAAGGGTTAACCGCAATTATTTCTGTGAAAGTCCCCGACCCAAAGTTTTCATCACAAACCAAAGACAAGCTCGTTTCCTCCGAGGTCAAAGTGGTTGTGGAGCAGGAAATGGCCAGTCATTTCACCGACTACCTGATGGAGAACCCGCTTGAAGCGAAGCAAATCGTCAACAAGATGCTGGATGCGGCCAGGGCGCGTGAAGCGGCTCGAAAGGCTCGGGAAATGACTCGTAGAAAAGGGGCGCTCGACATAGCGGGTCTGCCCGGCAAACTCGCCGATTGTCAGGAAAAAGATCCAGCATTATCAGAGATCTACCTCGTCGAGGGCGACTCGGCGGGTGGCTCAGCCAAGCAAGGTCGAAACCGGAAGAATCAAGCGATTCTGCCGCTGAAAGGCAAGATATTGAATGTCGAGAAGGCCAGATTCGACAAAATGTTGAGTTCCGCAGAGATCGGTACGTTGATCAAAGCCCTCGGCTGCGGCATTGGCAACGAAGAGTTTTCTCCCGCCAACCTGCGCTACCACAGCATTATTATCATGACGGATGCAGACGTGGATGGCTCTCACATCCGCACCCTGCTGCTCACTTTCTTCTTCCGGCAGATGCGCGAGCTGGTGGAGCGCGGGCATATTTTCATTGCTCAGCCTCCACTCTACAAGATTAGAAAGGGAAAGCACGAACAGTATCTGAAAGATGAAGATGAACTGGCAAAGTATCAGAACCATATCGCTCTGGAGGGTGCGAGCCTGTACGTGAATCCCGAGGCTCCTGCTATTTCTGGCGATGCACTGGATGCGATCGTCAAACAGTACCACAGCACCTATGCAATCATTAAGCGTTTGAACCGCCTCTATCCAGCTGAAATCCTTGAGGCGATGGTGTTTACCTCAGAATTGCAGGAGTCCTCTCTGGCTTCACAGGAAAGCGTCGAGGCTTGGGCAAACAACCTTTCGGCGACATTAGCGCGCATCCACCCGAAAACCAGCCTTGGCTATAAGATCACGGCGGTTAAAGATCGTGAAAGAAGTGTCTATCTGCCGCATATTCGCCAGTCCTTCCATGGGTTAACCAAGGATTATCAGTTCAACACCGACTTCTTTCATTCGGGTGAGTATCGAACCATTGTGAAGCTGGGTTCTACGTTGGAAGGGCTGATTGAGCTGGGCGCTTATGTGCAAAGAGGTGAGCGTAAACAGGAAGTGACGAGTTTCGCGGAAGCGCTCGATTGGCTGACCACCGACGCGATGAAGGGGCATTACCTGCAGCGCTACAAGGGGCTGGGAGAAATGAACCCAGATCAGCTGTGGGAAACCACGATGGATCCAGAGAGCAGACGCATGTTACAGGTTACGATTGAAGATGCCATCGGTGCGGATCAACTTTTCACCACGCTGATGGGTGATCAGGTTGAGCCGCGTCGCGAGTTCATCGAGGCGAATGCGTTAGCGGCACAAAATCTCGATATATAACAATGTGTTACGGGCTTTTAAGGCGGCGAGACTGAAACAAGGCTGTTACCGAGAATGATAGCTTTGTTCTCCTCCACCCAGGCAGAAAACGCGTCGGTGATTTCTGTGGAAGTCTTGCCTGCAACTTGGAGTGGCTCGCCAATTTTTACCTTGATGACCCCGGGTTGCTTGATGATCGTGTGTGCGGGCCAGCAAACGCCTGCATTATGAATGACGGGCAGAACAGGAAAGTTTGCTGTAACTGCCAGCTTGGCCCCTCCACGTGAAAACTCCTTGATCGTACCCGCAGGGCTGCGGGTGCCTTCGGGAAAGATCACTACAGATAAGCCCTCTTCCAGACGCGCCCTACCCTGAATCAACAGCGATCTGCCCGCTTCGCGAGGCTTGCTCCTGTCGATTGCGATCGGCTTCTGAAGACTCATGGCCCAACCCCAGAACGGGATCTTCAACAACTCCTTTTTCAGGATCGGACATACGGGTGACATGGCGTAGTACAGGAAGATGGTTTCCCAGGCGCTTTGATGGGTGCTCAGTACTACTACAGGGTGAGCCGGGATATTCTCCATTCCCTGAATCTCATATCTGATTCCGCATGTGACGCGTAACCAGAACAAAACCAACTGACACCATGTGGAATATAGAGTGAATCGTTTTCTCCATGGGAGAAGGAAGAAAACCGTCATGCTGAGCAGTGACGTCAAAATGGTGGCGATAAAATAGCCGGCATAAAAGATCAGAGAGCGGACGAGTAACAGATTGTTCTTCAGCATGGAGGGTATACGTCAAAGGGTGAGGGGATGGCCGTGGCGACGCGCAAACCGTCCTGGATGATTCGACGACTCAAGACGGCGTCTCATTCTGCAAGAGGGAATCTGCGAAATCCTTCAGCGAATCAAAGACCTCGACACCTGCCAGTTCGGTGCTGTTGATTTCGGCCAATGTTGCAACACCTTTGCCGGTTTTTACCAGTACAGGATGGCAGCCAGCGAGCTTGGCTACCAGTATGTCCTTCGCTGTATCTCCAACGAACGGGGTGCCTTCTACGGAAGTTCCAAATTCAGTTTCTATCTGTTTGATCAGTCCCAAGCCCGGTTTGCGGCACTCGCAGCCGTCATCCGGCCCGTGTGGACAAAAGAACACGCCGCTGATCTGCCCACCTGCATCCTCGACAAGTGCGCTCATTTTCTGGTGCATGGCGGCGAGTTCGTACTCATCGAAATATTTGCGAGCAATGCCGGACTGGTTGGTCGCCACAACAACGGTGTATCCGGCTGAACTCAGCGCTGCAATTGCTTCGACGCTGCCGGGAATTGGAATCCACTCTTCCACAGATTTAATGTAATCGTCCGAATCCTCATTAATGACGCCGTCTCTGTCGAGGATGACCAGTTTCATTCTTCAGCACTCCGGAATAATGATTCTTTCAACTGCTTTGAAGATAGGAAATGTCGGCAACTTCCAGAAAAAGTTCGCGAAGTGCGCGCAACAGGGCAATCCGGTTATTTCGAATTAGAGGATCTTCATCCATTACCAATACACTGTCAAAGAAGCCGTCGATCGCATTCTTGCACTCCGCCAGACTTTCAAGGCCGCGGGTATATTCGCGGGCCTTGAACAAAGGGGTCACATGAGCCTTCTGCTCTTCCAACACGGCAGCCAAGTGGCGCTCAGCATCCTCCTTGAATAAAGTGGGGTCGACCGGCATGTGTTCCCCAGACTGCACTTCCTTTTGCAGGATATTCGAGACGCGCTTGTTGGCGGACGCCAGTGATTGTGCTTCTGGCAGGCGGCTGAAATGATGCACAGCGCGTACTCTCAAATTGAAGTCCAGCGGATTGGTTGGCCGCAGGACGAAAACAGATTGGAATACTTCTGAGCTGACGCCCTCTGCCTGATACCACGCCTTGAATCGGTCCAGGAGAAATTCGAAAACCTGGTTATCGAGCCCGGGCTTAAGAGCAAGGTTGCTGTAGTTGCCGCAGGCAAAACGAATACTCTTGAGGATATCAAGATCCAGCTCCTTTTCTACGATGATGCGCAGAATACCGAGTGCGGCACGGCGCAGGGCGAAGGGATCCTTGGAGCCTGTTGGCGGTTGTCCAATCGCGAACAGGCCTACGATAGTGTCGAGTTTGTCCGCTATTGCGAGCACGCTGCCGGTGAGCGTAGTTGGCAACTGATCGCCCGAAAAACGCGGCATGTACTGCTCGTTAAGCGCACTGGCGACCTCGCTGGGCTCGTTGTCATTCAATGCGTAGTAATAGCCGACAATGCCTTGCAGTTCTGCGAATTCCGACACCATGTTGGTAACCAGATCGCATTTGGACAGCAGTGCGGCGCGTTCACACCATGCCTGGTTGGCAGAAAGCTCGCCGGCGATGAAGCCGGACAACGCCGAAACCCGCGCAGATTTTTCAAATACTGTGCCCAGCTCCTGCTGGAAAACGATGGTCTTGAGTTGCTCCTGTCGCGAGGCCAACGATTGCTTGCGGTCTGTGTCGAAGAAGAATCGAGCATCGGCGAGTCGGGGACGAATTACCCTCTCGTTACCAGCAATGACTTGGGCCGGGTCAAGACTTTCAATATTGCTGACGGTTATGAAGTTCGGCAGCAGATTTCCCTGCTTGTCCAACAGGTAGAAGCACTTCTGGTGCGACTTCATGGATGAGATCAGCGCTTCGCGCGGCACCGAGAGGAAGTGTTCGTCAAACTTGCCGGTGAGTGCAACAGGCCACTCCACTAGGCTGGTGACCTCTTCCAGCAAGTCTTCCTCGATCACGACGCGCGCCCCGAGCCTCTCACCTTCGGCATTGACCAGTTTGCGGATAATATTCTTGCGCTTCTCGTAGTTTGCAACGACTTTGGCGTCAGTCAGCTTTGTTTCGTATTCGTCGGCAGACCCGATAGTAACTGGCTGATTGTGCTGAAAACGATGTCCGCGAGACTGATTGCTGGAATTGATCCCCAGGATAGACGCCGGAATCACGTCTGCGCCGAATATCATCACCACCCAGTGTACGGGGCGAACAAATTCAACTCGACTGCTACCCCAGCGCATTTTCTTGGGGATCGGCAACGCTGACAGCGAACGAGACACAATGTCGGCAAGCAGGTTGCGGGTTTCACCGCCTTTGGTAACAGAGCGGAAGACGAGCTTGACGACACCGTCTTTCTCGACGCTTTCCAGGCTTTCCAGTGCGGCACCACAGGATCGTGCGAAACCAGAGGCTGCAGGGGTTGGCTTGCCATCCTTGTCGTAGGCGGCAGAGACTGCAGGGCCGAATCTTTCCATCGCCTTGTCAGCCTGATGCTCCTGCAGACCTTTGACAATCACCGCCAAACGCCGCGGCGTTGCAAAGGGTGTAATCGCATCGAAGTGGAGATCGGCAGATTCAAGAGCGGAGCGGATACCCGAAAGGAAAGACTCCGAGAGCGTTCTCAGAGCTTTGGGTGGAAGCTCTCCTGTGCCTATTTCAACCAAAAAATCTTTTGTTGCCATGGTGTCCTGCGGTCAGATTGTTATTTATCCAGATATTGTCGGCGCAGATCCTCGGGTGCCAACGGGAAGCCCAGAGCCTTGCGACTTTCGTAGTAGGCCTCGGCAACCAAGCGCGACAAAGTCCGTACCCTGAGGATGTAGCGCTGGCGCTCGGTCACAGAGATCGCATGACGGGCATCCAGCAGATTAAAGTAATGAGATGCTTTCAAAACTTGTTCGTAAGCTGGCAATGCCAGCCCCTTCTCGATCAGCAATTGGCACTGTTGCTCACAGTCATTGAAGTTTCGGAACAGGATGTCGACATTGGCATGTTCGAAATTGTAGGCGGACATTTCCACTTCGTTCTGGTGAAAAACATCACCGTAGGTTACGACGCCGTTTGGCCCTTTGGTCCAGACAATGTCGTAGATACTGTCCACGCCCTGCAGATACATCGCGATGCGCTCGATTCCGTAGGTAATCTCGCCGCTGACGGGATGACATTCCAGGCCGCCAACCTGCTGGAAGTAGGTAAACTGCGTCACTTCCATACCATTGAGCCAAACTTCCCAGCCGAGGCCCCATGCGCCAAGTGTAGGAGATTCCCAATTATCTTCTACAAAACGGATATCGTGAATTCGCGTATCGATGCCGAGGCTTGCCAGCGACTCCAGGTACAGCTCCTGAATATCGGGTGGCGATGGCTTCAGGATGACCTGGAATTGATAGTAATGCTGCAGGCGATTGGGGTTTTCGCCATACCTGCCATCAGTTGGGCGTCGGCTTGGTTGTACGTAAGCGGTGTGCCAGCTCTCCGGGCCGATTGCTCGCAGGAAGGTGGCCGGATGAAAGGTCCCTGCCCCCACCTCCATATCGAGCGGCTGCATGAGGACACAACCCTTGTTTGCCCAGAATTGTTGAAGAGCAAGAATGAGACCCTGGAAGGTGCCAAGATCGGGCTGTGTGGCTAAGGCGGACAAGAGGAACTCCCTTGGTCTGATTTTTAAGAGCTGGCAATTATCCTTGATTCGCCAGTCAATATCTATACTGGAGCCGCCCGTCGGGCTTGGAGGCTGGAGTTTTGCCGCTTGGCCATGGCTGGGTTAGAATCCATCGCCCTGATGCAATGTCCTTACCCGGAATTGCGCTTGTACACGCGATATCGTTACTCGAATTCGTTAAAGGCCAGGAGTCGGCACATCCAATCTCTCAAAGTGTTTCTGATCAAGGTGGTTTTGCGTGCCTGTTCCTGGTTGCCTCTGAGAGCGAACCAGGCGCTGGGGACATTGATTGGCTTGTTCGCTTATTACTTTCCGTCAGATTCGCGCAAGGTCACTCAAGCCAATCTCAAATTGTGTTTCCCCGAACTGGCTGATCTCGAGTTGAAAGCATTGACCCGGCGAAGCCTGATTGAAACGGGCAAGACAGGCTGCGAATTCGGATACGTATGGCACGCCTCTCTTGTCAAAGTTCTTTCAAGCATTGTTCAGGTGACAAACCAAGAGATTCTGAACAATGCCCTTGAGGCAAAGAAGGGCGTCATTGTTCTTGCCCCTCATCTCGGGAGCTGGGAAACCTGTGGACCCTTTCTGACCAATTGCGCACCTACCACTTATTTGTACAAGCCGCCTAAATTGGCTGGCTTCGAGGAGTCGATGGTGGCGTTCCGCAGTCGTGGAAGTGCCAGTCTCGCTCCGACGAACAGGAAGGGAATTGCGATGCTGATCAAGGCCCTGGAGCGTGGTGAGATAGTGGGTATTCTTCCCGATCAGGAACCCAATGAGGACGGAGGGGTGTTTGCACCCTTCTTCGGCATCAATGCGTTAACGATGACCTTGATATCCAGACTGGCTGCGAAAACAGGCGCCACCGTGGTCACGGTTTTTGCGAGGCGACTTACTCGGGGGCAGGGTTTCGAAATTATCTTTGGAGCTGCGCGCTCGGGAATTGACAGCGAAGATCCGGTCACTGCGGCGGCAGCCTTGAATCTATCCGTGGAAGACTGTGTTCGTCAGGCTCCCAGCCAGTATCAGTGGGAATACAGGCGCTTCAAACGACAGCCCGACAACTCTAAAAATGCTTTATATCGCTAACGGCGCCAGATGATTCTGGATACGATGGAGAAGTGCACAGCTGGAGTCAGGGCGAGCCTTACGATTAGCCCTTCAGAAGAAGGTGAGCCCAACTTGGAATAGACGCTCCACCTCGGGAATTCGCTTCTTGTCGACGAGGAAGAGGATAACGTGATCACCGGACTGAATAACAATATCATCGTGCGCTATAAGCACTTCGTCATTGCGAACTATTGCCCCGATAGTCGTCCCGTGAGGCAAATCGATATCTTCAATCGCTTTGCCGACGACCTTCGAAGAATTGACATCGCCATGCGCGATTGCTTCCAGTGCCTCGGCCGCTCCGCGGCGCAGTGAGTGCACATTGACAATGTCTCCGCGACGCACGTGTGTCAGCAAGCTGCCAATTGAGGCCAGCTGGGGAGAGATGGCGATGTCAATTTCTCCGCCTTGCACCAGATCGACATAGGCGGGATTGTTAATCAACGTCATAACTTTGCGGGCTCCCAAACGCTTGGCCAGCATGGAGGACATGATGTTGGCCTCGTCGTCGTTGGTCAGTGCGAGAAACACATCGGCGTCTTCAATGCTCTCGGCCAGGAGCAGCTTCTTGTCCGATGCAACACCATTCAAGACAATAGCCTTGTTAAGGCGTTCTGACAGGTGCATGCAGCGCTCCGCACTGCTTTCGATTATCTTGACCTGGTAACGATGTTCTACCGCCTCTGCGAGGCGTGAGCCTATATTGCCACCACCAGCAATAATGAGGCGCTTGTAAGGTTTGTCCAGGCGTCGCAGTTCTCCCATGACGGCCGTTATGTTGCCTTGTGCAGCGATGAAGAACACCTCATCGTCAGCTTCTATTACTGTGGAGCCTTCGGGCATGATGGCTCTGTCACGACGAAAGATCGCTGCCACCCGGGTATCGACCGAAGGCATGTGGGCACGGAGGAAGCGAATTTCCTGCCCCACCAGCGGCCCGCCATAGTAGGCCTTGACGGCCACGAGCTGCGCCTTGCCATCGGCAAAGTCCAGCACTTGCAGCGAGCCGGGCAGATCAATCAGGCGCTCAATGTAGAGTGAAACGAGTTGTTCCGGGCTGATGACAACGTCTGCGGCGATTCCGCCAGGACTGAACAGACTCTCGTTAGCCATATAAGAGGCTGAGCGAAGACGGCATATTTTTTTGGGTGTCTTGAACAGAGTATGGGCGATCTGGCAGGCCACCAGATTGACTTCGTCATTTTCGGTGACGGCGATCAACATGTCTGCATCTTCTGCACCAGCCATGCGCAGGACATCGGGATAGGAAGGCTGACCGACGACTGTCCCAACATCGATCCGGTCCTTCAGTTCTCTGAGGTGATCGGCGTCGGTGTCGACAATCGTTATGTCATTCGCCTCGCTGGCGAGGTTCTCTGCAAGGGATACGGCAACATGATTGGCGCCGAGAATGATGATCTTCATGTATTGTTCTCGCTCACCTTTTGCTTCTACCCTCAGCCGTTGCGATTGATGTCGAGATTCGCATCAGCATTTCCGCAATCTGGCAAAGAAGAAACCATCGTTGCCATCAGGAAGTGGCAGCAGCTGTCTGCCACGAGCGCATTCTACTCCCCAATCGGCCTGAATTCCCTCATGTTGTGCATCGGACTGATGCGCCAGGAAGGCCTCGATAATGTCACTGTTTTCCTCTGGCAACACTGAGCACGTCGAGTAGAGCAATAGACCACCAGGCTTTAGACAAGCCCAGAGGCTATTCAACAATTGCGCCTGAATTAGTTTTAGCTTTTCCAGATCGACTTCGCGTCGTAACAGCTTGATATCCGGGTGGCGCCTGATGATGCCTGTTGCCGAGCATGGCGCGTCCAGAAGAATTCTGTCGAACGGCTCACTGTCCCACCAGTCTTTTACTACACTGGCGTCTGCCACGAGAACCTCGGCCGAGAGCTGCAAACGCGCGAGATTCTGATGCAGCCTCTCCAGCCTGCGAGCGTCGTTGTCGATTGCAACCACTCGACCTGGTGAGCGCATGCTTTCAAGAATATGACAGGTTTTTCCTCCTGGTGCGGCGCAGGCGTCGAGAATGGAAAGGCCCGGCTCGAGAGACAAGAGTTCCGGTATTAATTGCGACGCTTCATCCTGAACGCTGACCAAGCCTTCCTTGAAGCCGGGCAGTGAATCCACGGGGCAAGGGCTTTCCAGGTAAATGGAGGTGTCTGCCAATGCGCCAGGCTGCGCCGCCACGCCAGCTTGCTCCAGAAGCTGCAAGTAGTCTGCTCTGGAGATCCGGCTGCCATTGACCCTCAGAGTCATGGGGGGGTGCTGATTGTTGGCCGCCAGTACGGCTTCCCATTGATCGGGCCACGCCACCCGGAGGCGTTTTATCAGCCATAAAGGGTGAGCATATCGTGATTCCTGTGAGGCGTTGGCCTTTTGCAGCAACTCGTCGCTATCGCGCAAGAAATTTCTCAAAACAGCATTTACCAGCCCCTTTGCCCACTGCTTGCCAAGAGCCTGGGTCGCCGCTACGGTCTCATTGACGACGGCATAATCGGGAACCCTCAGGTAATGAAGCTGATAGATGCCGATCAACAACAGGCAGTGCAGATCGGCGTCTTTCTCCTTCAGCGGCTTGGCGATTAGCTGTCTCAGGATCGCATTGAGCTGGTAGTACCAGCGGCAGGTGCCAAAGCAAATCTCCTGCAATAACGCACGTTCCTGCGGGTTGATCAACTCCCCTGTTTTTGAGGAAAGCGTCGCGAGAGAGCCTTCCTGAGAGAGGAGTTTGCTCAGGGCGAGTGCCGCATGGGCGCGTAATGGCAATGACTTCATGTCGCGAAGGGTTCTGTTGAAGAGAAGCGCTGCCCCGGTGCTAATAGTTCTTTGCGGGAGTTGAGGATTTCGCCAATTGACAGCGGGTTCTTGCCGGGCAACTGCATGAGGGTCACATTGAGCAGGGAGTTCGCGCAGGCAATGCTGAGACGATCCCGGTCGGCCTGTACGATAGTGCCTGGTACCGCAGTAGTTCTCTCGGAGCTCGGTCGCGCTCTCAGAAGGCGGATGCGCTCACCGCCGAGAATGCTGTAAGCAGGAGTCCTGCCGATGCCGCTACGAATTTGCAGGTTGATGGATTCCGCGCTTTGCTCCCAGTTGATCAGTGCCTCGGCCTTGTCCAGCTTGCTGGCATAGGTGCTGAGATGGTCGTCCTGAGTTTGCGCCGTCTCGCGCAGAGCCTCCAGGTTCTGCAGGCAATATACAAGGCCAATTCTGCCAATGTCTGCGAGGCGGGATTCGAGTGTCTGACGGTCATCGTCTTCAGTAATCGCCAAGGGGATTTTGTAAAGCATAGGCCCGGTGTCGAGCCCCTTGTCCATCTGCATGATAGTGACACCAGTTTCCTTATCCCCCGCCAGAAGAGCCCTCTCGATCGGTGCGGCGCCGCGCCAGCGTGGCAGCAGCGAAGCATGCACGTTGATGCAGCCGAAGCGTGGGATATCCAGCACGGCCTGCGGAAGCAGCAGGCCATATGCCACGACAATCATCAAATCTGGCCTAAGCTCGGCAAGCGTCTGTTGTGCTTCGACAGAGCGCAGGCTGACAGGTTGGTAAACCGGCAGCTCGTGCGTTTGAGCCAGATACTTGACAGCACTGGGATGCAATTGTTTGCCTCGTCCGGCAGCTCGATCTGGTTGTGTGTAAACGCCGACAATCCTGTGCTCAGTCGCAAGCAGCGACTCCAGATGCTGCGCCGCAAACGGTGGGGTTCCCGCGAAGACGATTCTTAATGGCTGCATGCAGATTCCGAAGTAGACGAGCTTGACCGCTGGAGGCGCGCAAGCGCCCGGTTTGGAGCTGAAGGTATCAGGCGGATTCCTTGTGAGCCTTCTCCAGCTTGGAGCGAATACGTTCTCGCTTAAGAGCGCTAAGGTAGTCCACAAAAAGCTTGCCGTTCAGATGGTCCATTTCATGCTGAATGCACGTCGCAAGCAAACCGTCTGTTTCCACCTCAAACAGGTTTCCATCCCGATCCAGTGCTTTGATGCGGACTAATCGTGGTCGCGAGACGGTTTCATAGAATCCGGGTACTGAGAGACAACCCTCGTCATACTCCGCGAGTTCATGGTCTATAATTTCAATCGAGGGATTGATAAATACCAGCGGGCAGTCCTTGTTTTCGGATATGTCGATGACGATCAGCTGTTTGTGTACATTGATCTGCGTCGCGGCAAGCCCAATGCCAGGGGCGCCGTACATGGTTTCAAACATGTCATCGATAGTCCTTCTCAACGCATCCGTAACCTCTGCCACGGGCGCAGCCTTCTTGCGTAGCCGAAGGTCCGGGAACTCAAGAATTTCTAGTATTGCCATAGTGTTAACTGTACCGTTCGTATGGCTATCAAGCCTGAATTAAATGTCCGTACTGTGAACTGCTTCTAGTGCTCAGTATACCTAATTGCTAAGATAACGAACCCCGCCACCAGGTTGGAATTGTAATGATGAACGTGTCAGGACTGAAGAGTTTAGTTACTTTTTGCACCGTTGGCATTGTTATGGCGCTCACGCTGGTGAGTGTTCAAGCGCAAACCTTGCAGCTTTCCCCGAGTGCGCCAGCGACGTATACCGTTAAAGAGGGTGACACGCTTTGGGACATTTCATCTATTTTTCTTGAGGATCCGTGGCGCTGGCCGGAAATCTGGCAGGTAAACTCGACTATCAGTGATCCAGATCTGATCTACCCGGGAGATACGTTGAGCCTAGTTTACGTGGATGGCAATCCACGCGTGGTGCTGGATCGCGGCACACACCCTACCGTCCGATTGAGCCCGCAGGTTCGCGAAGCCCCTCTGCTCAGCCCTATTCCTGCTATTCCTCGTCAAGCACTGTCGGGATTTCTGGTGGACAATCGTATCGTCGATATTGAGACTTTCGAGTCTTCTCCTTACATTCTCGCAAGTGCCGCAGGAAATCTTATTGTCGGAGCAGGCCATGAGGTCTATGCCCGGGGAAACTGGGAGGCAGGGGTCGATAGTTACGATGTCTTCCGGCTGGGAGTCGCCTACGAGGACGAAAGAGGCGATGAGTTTTTGGGGCAGGAAGCCATCAATCTCGGCTCTGTGGAGATAGTGTCCGACGAGGGCGGTGATCTGCGTAAGGCGCTCGTTTCAGGCAGCAAAGAAGAGCTCAAGGCTGGTGACAGACTACTGCCTCGCGAGACCAGTCCAATCAATCAGAATTTTTTCCCCTCCACTCCCGCCGGGAATCTTGAAGGAAGTATTGTCGGATTGCTCAATAATGAGAGCAAGGCGGCTCAGTTCGAATCGGTAGTCATGGATCTGGGGCAGCGTGACGGGCTCAAGTCAGGGGATGTGTTGTCAATTTACAAGGCTGGTGAGACAGTACGTGACCCCGTTACCGGCAAGAGGGTAGAACTTCCTTCTACAGAGATCGGGATTCTCATGACCTACAAGATTTTCGACAAAGTCAGTTATGGTGTCATCCTGTCTCTGACCGAGCCGGCCGTGGCGGGGAGCCATGTTCGAACGCCCTGATGGGCAAAATAATGCGTACTTGAACCTTCTGATCAAGGATGATCGAAATGGACCAGGATTTTCTGAGCCAATGGCTTACCCTGTCTGAATGCTCCGCTGTCCCCTCCACCGTTATAAGCAGACTGTTGCGTGACTTTGATTCTCTGCAGGCAATTGTGGATGCGCCTGACCTCCACGCATATGGGGCATCCTCGGAGATACTCACGCACATTTGGCGCGCGCTGAGGCAAACAGTTGTGCCGCCACATGCGTCCAAGGCGTTGTTGTGGTGTCAACAGCCGGGCAACTACATCATCACGCGTCGTGACCGTGCCTACCCTCCCCTGCTCAAGGAGATTGTCGACCCTCCTCCCTGGTTGTTTGTCCGAGGCCGACCGGAGACTCTGCTGCTCCCCCAAGTAGCGATTGTCGGCAGTCGCAATTGCAGCGTCGACGGGCGTGAAGTGGCTGCTCTGTTCGCGAGTGATCTGGTGAGCCGAGGGTTCTCCATTTGCAGTGGTCTCGCCCGAGGGATTGACACTGCTGCGCATGTCTCGGCCTGCAAAGCGAAGGCCGCCACGGTTGGGATCCTGGGCTGCGGAGTGGACAAAGTGTACCCGTCGAGCAACTTTCACTTGGCTCAGGAGATTTGCCACATCGGAGCGCTGGTCTCCGAATTGCCACTTGGCAGTGCTGCTCGTGCAGAACACTTTCCGAGACGCAACCGCGTCATAAGTGGGATGAGTCTGGGAGTTATCGTCATAGAGGCGGCCGAAAGAAGTGGCTCGCTGATTACGGCGCGAATGGCAATCGAGCAGAATCGCGAAGTGTTTGCCGTTCCCGGCTCAATTCGCAACCCGCAGAGCCGCGGCTGCCATCGAATGATTCGCGAAGGCGCTACACTTGTCGACTCTTCTGAGCAGGTAATAGAACAGCTCCGTTCTCTGGTTGAATTTCAGATCGAGTCTCTTGGAATTCCACGAGTTGAGCACGCAGTTGTTGAAAGCCCTGCGACAACGGGCGACAAGGTAACTGGAAAAGAAGAGCGAGAAGTTTTGCAGCAGATTGGTTACGATCCCGTGACGGTCGACAATTTAATCGAGCGCGTGAATATAGAGTTGTCAGCATTGCACACGATACTGCTGAGGTTAGAGTTGAGTGGCAGAATTCGCTGTGAATCGGGTCGCTATGCTTTGAGCTGAGCACGCTATTGCAACCCCAAACAGACTGCTGTAATTTCACGTGCTCAAAAATTCCTGCAGAGGTGGTGTGATGGCTGGTGTATTTGTAGCGGTACTCATGGGGTCCGAATCAGACCTGTCTGTGATGCAAGGAGCTGCTGATGTCCTTGGCAGCCTCGGGATCCGCTGCGAAATGAAAATCACATCGGCTCACCGGACACCGGCGGCGACCCAGCAATATATTGCTGATGCGGTATCTCGTGGTTGTGAAGTGTTTATTGCCGGTGCAGGGCTGGCCGCACATCTGGCTGGCGCTGTTGCGGCTCACACATTGAAGCCCGTCATCGGTGTGCCTATTGATTCCGGCCCCATGCAGGGAATGGACTCACTGCTCTCAACTGTGCAGATGCCGGCAGGAATCCCCGTCGCGACTGTTGCGATTGGCAAGACTGGCGCCAAGAACGCGGGCTATCTTGCCGCGCAGATACTCGCGCTCAAAGATGAAGCTCTTGCGTTGCGTGTGAAGGCCGAGCGGGAGCAAAAGGCTGAAAATGTGCTGGCACAAGATCGGGCGCTGCAGGAAGCTCGCAAATAGACAGTTCCAGGAGCGGCACAGTGGCGACAGCAGCGTTGAATAGCTGGCAGTTGGCACAAGCTGCAAATTCGCTGCTCAATGGTGAGGTGATTGCTTATCCCACCGAGGCCATCTGGGGTTTGGGATGTGATCCAGAGAATGAGGCTGCAACCCTGCGGCTTCTACAAATCAAGAAGCGGCCTGTTGCCAAGGGTCTTATTCTGGTGGCCGGCTCTATTGATCAAATAGAAGACTTGCTTGATCCACTGACGCCTTCACAGAGAAGGCGAATGCTGGCCACGTGGCCGGGTCCGAATACCTGGCTTGTCCCGGACTACAATCAGCTGATTCCTGACTGGATCAAAGGTGAACACGACAGTGTGGCGGTGAGAGTATCGTCCCACCCGCTGGTCGTTGCCCTCTGCCTCCGGTTCGGTGCACCTCTGGTCTCTACCTCGGCCAACAGGACAGGGCAGCGTCCGCCAACGACAGCATTGCAGGTAGTCAAACATCTGGGTCGAGAGATTGATGGCGTGCTGCATGGCAAGTTGGGCGATGAGGCAAAGCCCTCCAGAATTATCGACTTACTGTCCGGACAGGTCCTGCGCGGATAATTGATCAAACACAAATGCACTCTTGGGAGAAGCTCACTTGGCAACCAATAAGATCGGAACAGACGACGTCAGCAACGTCAGGAATTACCTGCTCGGTTTGCAGGATCGGATCTGCAGCGCTTTGGAATCAGTTGATGGGTCCGCAACCTTTATGACAGACGCCTGGGAGCGGGACTCTGGCGGCAGCGGTCGAACCCGGGTTATCAGTAATGGTGCGGTGTTTGAAAAAGGCGGTGTCAATTTCTCGCACGTTTTTGGTGACAAGCTCCCACCGTCGGCAACTGCCACTCGTCCGGATCTTGCTGGAGGCTCCTTTCAGGCCATGGGGGTCTCGCTCGTTATCCACCCTGGCAATCCGTTTGTACCGACGTCCCATGCCAACTTTCGCTTCTTTATCGCCGAGAAGGAAGGGCACGAGCCGGTCTGGTGGTTCGGTGGTGGCTATGATCTGACGCCGTACTATGGTTTTGAGGAAGATTGTCAGCATTGGCACCGTACCGCCAAGGCGGCCTGTGACAAATCAGGAGCGCAGATTTATCAACGCTTCAAGAAAGAGTGCGATGAGTACTTCTACCTCAAGCATCGTCAGGAGCCTCGCGGCGTCGGCGGGTTGTTCTTCGACGATTTCAATGAGGCCGGGTTTGCCGACAGCTTCGAGATGGTCAAGGTCCTGGGAGACAGCTACCTGGATGCCTACTGCCCGATAGTGGAGCGCAGGAAAGACACTCCCTACACGGAAACAAACAAGCAATTCCAGTGTTACAGACGTGGAAGGTACGTGGAGTTCAACCTCGTCTACGATCGGGGGACATTGTTTGGTCTGCAATCCGGGGTTGGCAGAATCGAATCGATACTGATGTCCCTGCCCCCCGTTGTGCGCTGGGACTACAACTGGCACCCGGAGCCCGGCAGTGAAGAGGCGCGTCTTTATACCGATTTCCTGCGTCCACGCGACTGGGTCTGACCCCTGACCGAGCGGAGGCGAAATTGGATCGATATTCGGTATTTGGCAACCCGGTAAAGCACAGCAGATCGCCCTGGATCCACACCAGGTTTGCACAACAGACTGGCCAGCAGCTCGTATACACAGCGGAAGAGATCCCAATGGATGACTTCGATTCGCGAGTGAAGAGCTTCTTTGCGTCTGGTGGAAAAGGTTTGAACATCACAGTGCCATTCAAGGAGTACGCCTGGGCACTGGCTGAGGTTCGCAGTGTGGCCGCGCAACTGGCAGGGGCAGTCAACACTCTGTATCAAAACGCCGAAGGGCGGCTTCTAGGCGATAACACCGACGGCACAGGAATGCTGAGGGATATTGTTTCCAACCATGGTGGGAGTATAGCCGGGAAGCAGGTACTGATCGTTGGGGCGGGCGGCGCTGTGCGTGGCGTATTGCCCAGGCTGCTCGTGGAGAAACCAGCCAGTATCACTATCGTCAACAGAACGGCTTCAAGAGCACAGACTCTGGTTGACCTGTTCAGCTCGACAGGCCAGATGCAGGCGCTTGGGTTTGACCAGCTGCAGGGGCATAGCTTCGATCTGATCATTAATGGTACGTCCGCCGCACTCGTGGGTGAGTTGCCGCCGCTGCCCGGTTCCATCGTTGGTCCTGAAGCCTGGTGCTACGACATGATCTATGGACGGGGAGATACGCTCTTCCAGGGCTGGGCAAAAAGTCATGGGGCTTTGAAGGCGCTCAACGGCGTCGGCATGCTGGTCGAACAGGCGGCAGAGTCCTTCTATCTGTGGCGTGGCATCAGACCGGAGACGGCGAACGTCATCGCGGCCCTGCGCGCAGAGCTGGCCGCGCCCGGTTAGAACCCGGCTCGTTCATATTTCCAATGCCTTCCTGTGGCGATTTTTCAGCTCCACGTACTTGCCTGCGGTATAACTGAAATACTCCAACTCCTTTTCCGTTAGTTTTCGGACCTGTTTAACAGGTGAGCCCATATACAAATAGCCGCTGACAAGTGTCTTGCCCGGTGGAACGAGACTGCCACCACCGATTACCACGTCGGACTCGACCGTAACTCCGTCCATGAGAATGGCGCCCATCCCGACCAGGACTCTGTCTCCGATGATGCATCCGTGCAGCATCACCTTATGGCCAACGGTAACTTCATTACCTATCAGCGTCGGAAATCCGCCAGGGTTGAAAGGACCATCATGGGTGACGTGTATCACCGCTCCATCCTGAATGCTGCATCGATTGCCAATCCTGATCTTGTGAATATCTGCTCTGATTACCGCCAGAGGCCAGACTGAACTGTCATGACCGACGATCACGTCCCCAATGACGACAGCACTGGGGTCGATAAAGACGGATTCATCTATTACGGGCGTGTGGTGCTCAAAGTCGCGTATCGCCATGCTGATTCTCGGTAGTTTTCTGTAAGTGGATTCGGGAATTCCACCCGGGCTTGCAGTAGTATACAGGCCACTCCACGCATTCAGTATTCCCGGAAGAGACCCTCATGACTAGCAATCCCCTGCTGAACTTCGAAGAATTGCCACGCTTTTCCACCATTGGCGCCGAACACATAGAGCCAGCGGTAAGTGCCGTTCTTGCGGATAACAGATCGCGGCTGAGAACGATAATTGACGCTCCAGCCAACAAGACAGACCCTGACTGGCAAAGCCTGATGGCGCCACTTGATGACATGGAAGACAGTCTCAGCAAGGCATGGTCAACGGTGAGTCATTTGAATGCCGTCAGCAATACGCCGGAAATCCGTGAAGCATATAACACCTGTCAGCCCATGATCACCGAATACTACACTGCGTTGGGGCAAAATCGCGCGCTGTTCGAGGCTGTTAAGGCGCTCGCCGGGAGGGCGGACGAACTGCATCTTGGCAGCTCGCAACGCAAGATATTGCGAGACTATCTGCTTGAATTTCGTCTGGCTGGAGTGGATTTGGATGAAGATCGCAAGAAGAAGTTTGCGGAGCTCGAATCTCGTCTGAGCAAGCTATCCAACACATTCAGCAACAACGTGCTGGACGCCACCATGGCGTGGAGCAAGCAAGTAACCGACGTCAGTGAACTCAGTGGCATCCCAGAGATGACACAGCGAGGGGCTGCGGATATTGCAGGGCGCAGAGGACTTGAAGGTTATGTGCTGACGCTTGACGCGCCTTGTTATATCAGTGTCATGACCAATGCCGATAACAGGGAACTGCGCAGAGAACTCTATGAGGCATATGTGACCCGGGCCTCTGACCAAAGCAAGGCTGGTCAGAATTGGGATAACAAAAACGTTATAGACGAGATCCTCAGCTGCAGGTCGGAGTTGGCCCACTTGCTCGGTTACGAGAGTTACGCAGAGGTATCGGTGGCCAGGAAGATGGCCGGATCCGTGGGCAGGGTCAATGAGTTCCTGCGAGGCCTGGCGGATCTTGCAGTCCCTGCGGCCAGGCGTGAGTATGAAGAGCTTCGGCAGTTTGCTGCGTCTGAACACGGGCAGTCGTCGCTGGAGGCTTGGGATATTCCTTACTTTAGCGAAAAGCTCCGCAAGCAAAGCTTTGACATTTCGCAGGAGGAGTTGCGCCAGTACTTCCCCATTGATCAGGTCCAGGCAGGACTTTTTGAGATTGCCACGCGTCTCTATGGCGTCACAATTCAGAAGAACGCGGAGATGGAACTGTGGTCGGACAGCGTGGAAGCGTTTGACATCTTGAAGGACGGGAGTGTTGTTGCCCGGTTCTACTTCGACCTTTTTACGCGCGAAGGGAAGAAATCAGGGGCGTGGATGGCAGAATGTCGATCTAGGCGCCAGCTGGCGGACAGCTCCGTGCAGATTCCAGTGGCATATCTGATTTGCAATTTTGCTCAAAGTGCAGGCGGGGAGCTGTCGCTGCTTACCCATAATGAGGTTACTACGCTGTTCCATGAGTTTGGTCATGGACTCCATCACATGCTGACCAGTGAGACTCACCTACGCTCCTCCGGCATCAATGGGGTTGCGTGGGATGCGGTTGAATTGCCCAGCCAGCTCATGGAAAACTGGTGCTGGGAGCCGGACGCGATAGCCATGATTTCCAGGCACTACAAGACTGGAGACAGTTTGCCAACCGAGCTTCTCAACAAGCTCCTGGCCGCCAGGAATTTTCAGGCTGGCATGAAAACCGTTCGGCAGTTGGAGTTCGCACTGTTCGATTTCCAACTACACCAGCTATCCGGGCCTATGGGAGATAACGTTGTATTGCGAGTGATGCAGCAGGTGCGAGCCCTAACGTCGGTGTATGAAACCCCCGGGTTCAACCGCTTCCAGAACAGCTTCTCCCATATCTTCGCAGGGGGGTATGCGGCTGGCTACTACAGCTACAAATGGGCAGAAGTGTTGTCCGCCGATGTGTTTTCACGCTTCGCTGAACATGGAGTATTTAACCCGGACACCGGCTCCCGTTTCCTGGAGCAGGTACTTTCGCGAGGTGGCGGAGCTGACCCACTGGAGCTGTTTACTGCCTTCATGGGCCGAGAGCCAAAAATCGAGTCACTGCTCCGGCAGGATGGGCTCTTGGCGTAGAAAGGCTCCGAAAAACAATGCTCAACCCCGCTGGATGCCTTGATTTACGTCAACTCCGGACCAATTTGAGGATGGCATTTTAATTTCAAGCCTTGCTATAATGCACCGGCTTTTATCGCCCCCGCGTGATATTGAGCAGGGACTTTTACTTTCTACCTGGCCTTTCCGGGGAGATTCCTGCTCGCTGTATGCGGTGATTCGATTGGGTATTCCTGTCTTTCAATCAACTCAGATGGAATAATAAGGTTGGTCCACGAAGCCGCCTTCAGGCCTAAATCAGATCGTCACTGTGATCTTAGCTGCTGATACTTAAAAATGTGTCGGCATAAAAATAACTACTAAATTTAAACTCAGCCTTATTCTAAATTTAACGGAGACACGGCGAATGTTGCCTAAAGCAAAGCTGTGGTTAGGCCTGGTGGTTGCTGCGTTGATGACGCTTAGCACTAACCTTCAGGCGGCCTGGGAACTTAACATGACCCAAGGCGTAACCCAAATCAGTAGAGATACTTATGATCTTCATATGCAGATTCTCTGGTGGTGTGTTGCCATCGGAGTAGTTGTATTTGGGGTCATGCTCTGGTCCATCATCAACCATCGCAAATCTAAGGGGGCGGTTGCTGCCTCTTTCCATGAGAGCACCAAGGTTGAAATTCTGTGGACCGTCATCCCGTTCATCATACTGATCTTGATGGCTATCCCTGCAACCCGTGTTCTGACTGAAGCTTATGATTCCTCTGAATCAGATCTGGATATCCAGGTGACGGGCTATCAGTGGCGCTGGGAGTATCGCTACCTGCGCGAGGACGCTAATGAAGAAGAAGTAGCCTTCTACAGCATCCTGAGCACTCCGCGAGATCAGATCAACAATGACCTCCCCAAGGAAGAGCATTATCTTCTTGAGGTAGACAAGCCATTGGTAATTCCAGTCAACAAAAAAGTCCGCTTTCTTGTCACCTCTAATGATGTAATCCACGCTTGGTGGATGCCCGCATTTGCAGTCAAGAAGGACGCGATCCCTGGCTTCATCAATGAGGCCTGGACGATTGTTGAAGAGCCTGGCATCTACCGTGGACAGTGCGCAGAGCTTTGTGGTCTAGACCACGGCTTCATGCCTATCGTTGTTCATGCTGTCCCGCAGGATGAATATGATGCCTGGTACGCGGGTCAGCAACAGGCCGCCGCCGCAACTCGCGCGGCTGCCAATAACGTTGTCACCTTGAGTGCTGCCCTTGAGCAGGGCGAAGAGATTTACAATCGCATCTGTATCGCCTGCCACCAGGCTAACGGAACCGGATTGCCGCCAGCATTCCCGGCACTGGCAGGAAGTGCCGTAGCGAACGGTGACGTCGAAGCCAACATCCGTCTGGTCATCAATGGCGTACCAGGAACAGCAATGGCCGCCTATGGTCGCCAGCTGAACACGGTCGAACTGTCAGCGATCATCACCTATATCAGGAATTCATTCGGCAACAGCACTGGCGATCTGGTTCAGCCTGCCGACGTGAACACCATTTTACAAGAAGCACAGTAGAGGACAGTAGAACAAATGAGCGCAGCACACGACGATCATCATCACGGTCCAGCAAAGGGTTTATCCCGATGGTTGTTTACTACCAACCATAAAGATATTGGTACCCTCTACCTGTGGTTCAGCTTTGCCATGTTCCTGCTTGGCGGTACATTCGCCATGGTTATCAGGGCAGAGCTCTTTCAGCCTGGTCTCCAGTTGGTAGACCCGAACTTCTTTAACCAGATGACCACCATGCACGGTTTGGTGATGGTGTTTGGTGCGGTTATGCCAGCCTTCGTAGGTCTGGCCAACTGGCTTATCCCGATGATGATCGGGGCGCCGGACATGGCTCTGCCAAGGATGAATAACTGGAGCTTCTGGATACTGCCTTTCGCCTTCGCAATGTTGTCCTCAACACTGCTGATGGATGCAGGTGCTCCGAACTTCGGTTGGACATTCTACGCTCCACTGTCGACGACCTATGCTCCAGAAACAGTGACGTTCTTCATCTTCGCGGTGCACCTCATGGGTGCATCATCCATCATGGGTTCAATCAACATCATCGCTACCGTTCTGAACATGAGAGCGCCAGGCATGACCATGATGAAGATGCCATTGTTCGTATGGACCTGGCTCATCACTGCTTATCTGCTGTTGGCAGTAATGCCGGTGTTGGCTGGCGTCGTCACCATGATGCTGTTTGACGTGCATTTTGGTACCAGCTTCTTCAACGCAGCTGGTGGCGGTGACCCTGTTCTGTTCCAGCACGTGTTCTGGTTCTTTGGTCACCCTGAAGTGTACATCATGATTTTGCCGGCATTCGGGATCATCTCTGCAATCATTCCGACCTTCGCCAGAAAGCGCCTGTTCGGTTATGACTCGATGGTTTACGCGTCAGCGTCAATTGCCTTCCTGTCGTTCATCGTTTGGGCTCACCACATGTTTACAGTGGGGATGCCGATCGCAGGCGAACTGTTCTTTATGTACGCAACCATGCTGATTGCGGTGCCGACAGGCGTGAAAGTGTTCAACTGGACGGCGACCATGTTCCGCGGCTCCATGAGCTTTGAAACCCCGATGCTCTTCGCTATCGCGTTCGTGGTCCTCTTCACCATGGGCGGTTTCACTGGCCTGATGCTGGCGATTACGCCTGCTGACTTCCAGTACCACGACACGTACTTCGTCGTAGCGCATTTCCACTACGTACTGGTTCCGGGTGCCGTATTCTCCATCATGGCTGCGGCGTATTACTGGCTGCCGAAATGGACCGGCCATATGTATGACGAAAGACTTGGCAAACTGCACTTCTGGATGTCGTTCATCGGTGTGAACGTGCTGTTCTTCCCACAACACTTCTTGGGCTTGGCCGGCATGCCGCGCCGTATCCCGGACTACGCACTGCAGTTCGCTGACTTCAACTGGATCTCCAGTATTGGTGGCTTCATGTTCGGAGCCTCGCAGCTGATTCTGCTGGTGGTTGTGATCAAGTGCATCAAGGGTGGAAAGAAAGCGACTGCCCAGGTTTGGGAAGGCGCTCAAGGTCTGGAATGGACGCTGGAATCCCCTGCTCCGTACCATACGTTCACAACGCCGCCCGATCCTAAACTGATCCATGCTCAGTAGAACGTTGATAACCAGGAACCGACAATGAGTAACCAAGGCCCGACATCCGCAACAAAAAAGCTGGTGCGCAAACTGATGCTTGCCGCCGTTGGAATGTTTGGCTTTGGTTTTGCGCTGGTTCCTCTGTACGACGTGATCTGTGATATCACCGGATTGAATGGTAAGACATCTGGCCAGTACACCGTCGCAGAAGCTGACACGATGGCCGTGAGTGATCGCGAGATTACAGTTCAGTTCATGGCACAGAACAGCGAGGGAATGGTCTGGGAGTTCCACCCCAATGACATGCAGGTCAAAGTGCACCCTGGCGAAGTAAAAGTCGTCAGTTATCGGGCGAAGAACCCGAATGATTTCGCAATGATCGGCCAGGCCATCCCAAGCGTTGCCCCTAATGAGGCAGCGCAATATTTGAAAAAACTGGAATGCTTCTGTTTTGCGGAGCAGAAATTGGAACCCGGTGAGGAAATCGATATGGCCATCAGGTTCTTTATCGATGAAAACATCCCGGAAAAGATAACTAAACTAACCTTGTCATATTCCCTGTTCGATCTCACTGACTATTCAGAGCCCGCACAGGAAATTACAGCAAGATAGCAGTGACCGATTTGATCACACTTGGAGATTGAAAGATGGCCAGCGCAGGCTCTCACGAAACTTACTACGTCCCGGAACAGACTCGACTACCATTCTTCGCGTCGATCGGGTTGATCCTGACCATCTTTGGTCTGGGCAATGTTCTTAATGATATCCGAGCCTCCGAAAGCTCGTCCTTTTCTACCTTGATTGCTGTGACAGGCTTCCTGTTGCTTTCATTCATACTGTTCCAGTGGTTCAGTACCGTCATACGTGAAAATCATGCCGGGATGAACAGCGACCAACTCAAGCGTTCTTACGTCTGGGGCATGGCTTGGTTCATTTTCTCTGAGGTGATGTTCTTCGCAGCATTCTTCGGCGCTCTCTTCTACGTGCGCAACTTTGCGGTGCCCTGGCTGAGTGGCGAAGGCGGCAAAGGCCCTACTGGCGAAGTTCTGTGGCCAGAGTTCCAGGCCGTCTGGCCCCTTATCGAGAACCCGAATGCTGCGATTTTCGAAGGCCCCCATGAATCAATGGCTGTGCACGAATGGAGCCTGGCTTTCTTCGCCAAGTATCTGCCGTTCTGGAACACGCTGATCCTCTTGACTTCGAGCGTCACGGTTCATTTTGCGCACACGGCGCTGAAAGCCAGCAATCGTAAAGGTCTGATTCAGTGGCTGTCAGTAACTGTGGCGCTGGGTCTATTGTTCCTTTCGCTACAGGTCATTGAGTATACAGAAGCATATGGTCATTATGGGCTGACACTGGACTCTGGTATTTATGGTTCCACGTTCTTCCTGCTGACGGGCTTCCACGGTTTCCACGTAACACTGGGGACCTTCATGCTCTCAGTGATGCTGGCGAGAGCGATCAAGGGACACTTCAAGCCGGATGACCATTTTGGTTTCGAAGCGGCTTCCTGGTACTGGCACTTCGTGGACGTAGTCTGGGTCGGCCTGTTCTTCTTCGTATATCTGCTCTGATTTCTCTGCAGACTCCACCAGCAGGTTTCTCGATTGAGAGGCCTGCTGGCGCTTCTAAGCCCGCCGCACCAATAACTATTCCAAGCGCGACAGCCCTACAGCCACGGAGCCTGAATGGTTAACGTCCCTGTAGCCAGACCGAACGCCACGCACAACATCAGTAGCACCGCAAGAGTGACGCGGACCCCCAAGGCATAGAGCACTCTTTTCGATCTACCCTTGTCCTGATAGAAGAACACGAACCCGCAGACCAGGCTGATCACAATGCCGAGCAGAAGCAACGCGATTATTATCTTGAGCATAAAAATTCCTGAATAAAGAGAATTTGTGCATGATAGCAAACGTCGAATCATGACAGTAAGCGAGCCCAGATAATGTCACTTCCTCAATTTCGTCCTGGCTGGAAACTTACGGCGTTTACCCTCGTATTTACCCCACTGCTCCTATGGTTGGGTTTCTGGCAGTTGGATCGTGAACAGGAAAAAGTGGCCTTGCAGGCAGACTTTGAGAACAGAGGCCAGAGACCTGCAATACCGCTGGAGAGCGTGGACTGGAGCCGCCCCGATGAGTCGGCGTACCTCAAGATCAGCGCAACAGGAGTGTACGACAACGAACGCTCCTACCTGTTGGACAACAGGGTCTATCAAGGGCATGTTGGCTATGAGCTTATCTCGCCGTTTACAACTCAAAGCGACATGACGGTTCTCGTCAACAGAGGCTGGATCGCACAGGGTGCGACGCGCGCAGAGTTGCCGCAGATCACTCGGGTAGAGGGACAGGTGGCCATTACCGCGACCATTTACGTTCCACTCGAAGAGCCCTTTCTGCTCAGCAGTACACCTGAAGGTGGACAAGCGACATGGCCAAGAGTGATACAAAGCATTCAGGTGTCACAGATGGAGCAGGAGCTCGATCAGACACTGGCCCCCTATACAATAAGACCCCAGGAGAAATCCCCGGGACTTGAGCAAAGCAACTGGCAGACGGTTAATATGCTGCCAGAGAAACATCGGGCCTACGCTGTGCAGTGGTTCGCCATGACCTTCGCCTTGCTCGCCATGTATGCCTTTTTTGGCTTCCGACACCCCGTCAACAACACTACGCTACAAAGACGAACAGAGAGTTAAAATGGACGCGAATTTGAAAAACAAGATCAAACTGACCGTACTGCTGCTGGTCACTGCAGTGCCCATTATTATGGCGACATTATCATTCCGCACGGCCATCGACAGTGGCACCATCACGGCTACCGCCAACAAAGGGCATCTGATCAATCCTCCCGCCGACATTACCGCACTGGTCATGAACGACCAGAACGGCCAGCCTGTGTTCAAGAATTTTGAGGAAGAAATTGCCAGCCTGCCCGAAGGTCAGGAGTACGAGATTCGTCCATGGCTGCTGCTTTATGTCACAGCCAATGAGTGCGAGGTTGGCTGCAAGGAGAGAATTCACTACCTGCAACAACTGCACATTGCGCTAGGAAAGAACATTCAGCGCGTTCGCCGCTACTATCTGCATGCCAGCGAGCAACCGATTCCGACGGAAATCGCCGACTATTTCCGCGCAGAATTCCCAAGCATGGGGGTTGCTTACAGCAATGCTGCTGCGCTTGAACAGAATATGAAGGCAGCTGGAGTAGACCTGACCCTGAGCTCTCAGAGTTACATAGTTCTAGTGGACCCGGTCGGGAATGTCATGATGTATTACACGGATGAGAATACTGCGGAAGACATCATGACAGATCTGGAAACCTTGCTTAAATACTCCAGCCTTGGCTGATCATCGACTTTGCAAAGCATCAACCCGGAGGGCGAATACTCGCCCCCCCGGGCCTCTGATGTCATCCGCTAACCTTCAGCTCTGAAAACGGGTTCAGGAAGTGCGCATCCACCGCTGCCAGGCGAACGTCTTTGTGACGGCTCTCCATCATCCTCTTGATGTTTTCCTCTTGACGCCGCTTCGCATAGATAAGGATAAGATACTTTCCAGCCTCAATATCGTCGTGAAATCCCGCAAGCTTCTTGTTTTCCCTGGCCAAGCCGATCATGCCGCCAACCCATGCGCCGAATCCGACAAGTACCAGCAATATGCCGAAATAAGCGATAAGGGGAAGATTTGGCCCGAATGGCTCCAGACCCATCGCGAGCAGAGACAGCATGCCGGCAGAGAGTCCTATTGCTCCGCCGATGATTCCTTCACGAAGGAGATCCTGAGTCTCGAAATAATTGCTGGAGTGAAGACGCTGATTACTTAAGCCGCTCTCGTCCTTGCTGACGATATGCAGGTACCAATCGTCTACGCCGATCGCATGGAGATCGTCAGAGATTTCCTGAGTACTCTTCAGGGAGGGGGAAAGATAGTAAATGCATTTCATGATGGTTCTCCTGCTTTAGCTAAATATAACGGTGATGAAAATTTCAACAACACATTCACTTATGCATAGCATGGAACGACTTTCACTCTACAACTTCCAAAAACGGAAGTCTCAATATATTTGATGGGGATACTCACCCGCAGATTCAACGACAAGAGGTTTTCCAAAACTTCGCCGATCATTTCTACGTGAGTTTTAGTACAATCAGCGCCTCATGCAGATATAAACAAAATACCTTCGGCGATTCACAGGCGGAGGTATGTCGGCCGCATCAATCAGGCCAATGAGAGGAATTCCGTGACAGAACTGGCTAGCAAGCAATCGGCAACCTGGCGTGATTACTACGAGATGTGCAAGCCTCGTGTCGTCATGCTGATGATCCTCACCTCCATGGTGGGTATGTTCCTGGCCGTGCCGGGAATGGTTCCTATCGATGTGTTGATTCTCGGAAATCTGGGGATTGCGCTGGTAGCGAGCTCTGGAGCTGTGGTCAATCACCTGATTGACTACAAGGTCGACACCCTGATGAGACGCACGCATAACCGCCCCATTCCCCAGGGACGCGTCGACCAGAAGCAAGCCGCCATATTTGCGGCAGCTATTGGCGTGATTGGCATGTTGATCATGCTGATATGGGTCAATGCGTTAAGCGCTTGGTTAACATTGGCGTCGTTCATAGGTTACGCCTTTATCTACACGGGCTATCTGAAGCGCGCCACTCCGCAAAACATCGTCATCGGCGGGCTGTCAGGCGCCATGCCTCCGCTTCTTGGTTGGGCGGCGGTCACCGGCACGGTCGAGCCGGGCGCTCTGATTCTGGTGCTGATCATCTTCGCATGGACGCCTCCACATTTCTGGGCACTGGCCATCCACCGCAAGGACGAGTACGCAAAGACAGGCATTCCGATGCTTCCAGTCACGCACGGTGAGCACCTGACCAAGCTGCATATCATCCTCTATACCGTCATCATGATCCTGGTCACCCTCCTGCCCTATCTGATTGGCATGAGTGGACCGCTCTATCTGCTCGCCGCAGTAGTGCTGGGCCTGGCATTTCTGGGCTGGTCACTGTTATTGCTGCTCAAACCCACACAGTCCACCGCCATGGACACCTTCAGATACTCGATTGTTTACCTGATGGTGCTGTTCGTCGTACTGCTTGTCGATCACTACTTGTAACACCCCGTGTTAAACGACGCTTTGTCTCAGACTTTTATCAGAGCCCAAATGATGGAAAAGAACATCAAGATCACCGTAATCACCTGTCTACTGGCTGTTGTGCTGGTCCTCGTCCTCACCTACCTGCGGATCACCGGGGATCAGACGGGCAGTGCAACCGCTGTCACGCTGACCGCCGAAGAATTGCGCGAGCTGGGTGCCGTTGTTTATGAAGAGCCCGTCGTGCTACAACCCTTCAGCCTGACCGATCACCGTGGGCAGGTGTTTTCACAGAACAATCTCACCGGCGGCTGGTCGCTCATTTTCTTCGGTTTCACCTCCTGCCCCGACATTTGCCCCTTGACTCTGGCAGAGTTGAGCCAGTTCTATAAAAACCTGCCCGTGGATACCTTGGCCAAGGACACGAAAGTCATTATGGTCAGCGTCGATCCGGACCGGGATACCACCGAAAAGCTGGCCGAATACATGGCCACCTTCCATGAGGATTTCGTTGGTGTGAACGGCCCTTATGCCGACGTTGCGGCGCTGGCGAAACAACTGTTCATTGCCCACTCCCCTCCTCCTTCACAGGCGTCTCCTCAGAATGAGCATGCCGGACACGGCGTCGACGCGGCGGCCGAGGACGATTATGTGATCGACCACAGTGGCAACATCCTCATGATCAATCCAGAGGGGCGTTACCACGGGTTCTTCGATGCGGCAATTCAAGACCGCGAGTTGACACAGGCTTACGAGGCGATAAGAGCCGCCTACTGAGAGCGCTTGCCCAGCAGCGCGGGGCTCAGATAAGTTACCAGGAAGAAGAAACACGCGGTGACGACGATAGAGGGTCCGGCAGGGGTGTCGAGCCGATAGGACATCAGCAACCCCAGGCTGACCGCCAGGCATCCGGCGATACTGGCCCCGAGCGCCATCTGCTCGGGGGTGGAAGCGAGTCTTCTTGCCGCTGCCGGTGGAATAATCAACAGCGACGTAATCAGCAAGACGCCCACTATCTTCATCGACACCGCAATCAGCAGCGCCACCATCAATACCATCAGGCAGTGCACTCTTCCTACCGGCACGCCCTCTACCTGCGCCAGCTCTTCGTGCACGGTAATAGTCAGAAAGCTGTTCCAGAAAACGACCAGCAATATGCCAATAACCGCAGTACTGCCCATGATCCAATACAGATCCGACGAGCCGATGGTGAGAAGGTCCCCGAACAGGTAAGCCACCAGATTCACCTGCACCGTATCGGACAGCGAGAGAATGAGCAGGCCGAAGGCCAGCGTGCTGTGCGCCAGGATGCCGAGCAGCGTGTCTGTCGACAAGGTCTTTCTGGTTTGCAGCAGCACCAGTATCAGGGCGAACAACAACGAGCTCACGACGACCGCCAGCTGCAGGTTGACGTCCATCAGGATGCCAAGTGCGATCCCCAGCAGCGACGAGTGTGCAAGCGTGTCACCAAAGTAGGACATGCGCCGCCAAACGACGAAGGACCCCAGCGGGCCAGCGACGAGTGCGATGCAGATGCCGGCAATCAAAGCCCTGACAATGAAATCAGCCATTCTTCTTCTCGATCACGCAGCCGTTGATGTCGTGTTGATGGTTGTGATGATGGGTGTAAACCGCAAGGGTCTTGGCTTCCTTCTTCCCGAATAGCGCAAGATAAGAAGGATCGACGCTGACCTGCTCCGGGCGGCCATGACAGCAGATGTGATGATTGAGACAGATCACCTGATCCGTGGTGGCCATGACCAGGTGCAGATCGTGAGAGATCATCAGCACGCCGCAGTGGTGGCGATTGCGAATTTCGTTGATGAGCTGATAGAGCTCGGCCTGTCCGGCCACATCGACGCCTTGCGCTGGCTCATCAAGTACCAGTAATTGCGGCGACTGCGACAGGGCTCGCGCGAGCAGTACCCGCTGCAGCTCACCACCGGAAATTGCCTGCAGCTGCTGGTTCATCAGGTGCCCGATTCTGACCTCTTCGAGAATCCGGGTGATGGGTTCGCCGCTGGCGTGATGGGCCAGTGCCAGGAAGCGCTTCACCGTCATCGGCATTGTCGGTTCCACGTGCAGCTTCTGTGGCATGTAACCGATGCGCAGGCCTGCGGGTCTGGCGATGGTGCCTGAGTGGGGAGACAGCAGGCCGAGCACAATGCGAACCAGCGTTGTCTTGCCCGCCCCGTTCGGGCCGACGAGCGTGACGATTTCCCCTTGATGGACCTTCAGGCCAACATGCTGCAACACCTGGCGATCGCCGAATTGCATGCAGATGTCGACAGCATCGATGAGGCAGGCTTTGTCCATCCGCAGATTCCTTTAGGGGGCGTCCTGTTATAAACGATAATGGTATAATATAGCATTTCCACTATTGACCTCCATCGAAGAAGCCAGCCATGTTCAAGCGTGTCGCCGCCGTCTGCGCACTCATTCTCGTGTTCACGGACGTGGCAGTTGCACAGCCGCAGGTGCTCGCTTCGATCAAGCCGCTGCAACTGATCGCCGCAGACCTGATGGACGGCGTCGCAAAGCCAGAATTGTTGATCCCTGCAAATGTGTCCCCCCACCACTTCACTCTGCGACCCTCCGATGTTCGCAAAATGACGGATGCCGGGCTTGTGCTCTGGGTGGGGCCGCAGATGGAGACCTATCTGACCGACTTTCTGGGGCAAATCGATGGGCAGACCGTCGTTGTTGAAGTCGCCGCACTGGATGGCATTATTCTTCACGCGCCCGGCGGAGGGTCTGAGCCACAGTCCGCTGCCCGCTATGATCCGCATCTCTGGTTGAATACCCACAATGCACGCCTTGCCGCAGAGCAAATAGCGCAGCAATTGATGGCGCTGGACCCGACCAACCGATCACGGTATCAAGCAAACCTGTCACGCTTTGTCGCCAGTATCGACACGCTGGACAAGACGACAAGCGCAGACATGCAGCGCTTGAAAGATGGTCGCTACGCCGTCTACCACGACGGCCTTCAGTATTTCGAAAGGCAGTTTGGTCTCGAACATCAATTTGTGCTGGTGCCGGACCATGAAATTCAGCCGGGAATCAGGCATATTCTCGACATCAGATCGCGGCTGGAAGAGTTGCGCCCGACTTGTCTGCTGGAGGATGTGAACTCCAATGACTCCACCACGGAGACGGTGTTTGGTGATTACCCCGTCAACAGGGTGCGGGTGGACGTACTCGGCGACGCGATCTCTCCCGGTCCGGGCTCTTATGCTCAATTGATCGGCAATCTGGCGCAGGCCATCAACACTTGCCTCGGGCGTTAATCAAAGGCCAATGCCTTTGCCCGAGGACAAAGGACAGGGAAGACAAGATATGGAAACAAGCATGCCGCGTGAAGTGCAGCTGATTCTGGTGGATGGATCGTCCTACCTGTTTCGCGCCTTTCACGCCCTCCCGCCTCTCGTCACCAGCAAGGGTCAGCATACCGGCGCCGTCAAAGGTGTCATCAACATGATCCGCAGTCTGGTGAAGGCCTATCCAGACAGCCACATTGCGGTAGTCTTCGATGCCAAAGGCAAGACCTTCCGCAACGACATGTATGCCGAGTACAAGGCGCACCGTCCGCCGATGCCGGATGAGCTGCGCAGTCAGATCGAGCCCATTCACGCCATCATTAAGGCCATGGGCTTGCCGATGCTCGTGATTGACGGCGTGGAGGCGGATGACGTGATTGGCACGTTGGCCACACAAGCGTGCGCGCAGCGGATCAGAACCCTCATTTCTACCGGCGACAAGGATCTGGCTCAGCTCGTCACCGAGAACGTCACACTGCTCAATACCATGACCAACGAGTCGCTGGACCCGGCCGGAGTGACGGCCAAATTCGGATTGCCGCCGGAACGCATCGTCGAGTATCTCGCCCTCATGGGAGACGCCGCCGACAACATCCCTGGGGTACCTGGGGTCGGACCGAAGACCGCTCTGAAATGGTTGCAGGAATATGGTTCGCTGGATGCACTGGTCGCGAATGCAGACAAGGTCTCCGGCAAGATTGGCGAGCGGCTGCGCGAGAATATCGATCAACTCTGGTTGAGTTATCGCCTGGCGACCATCAAGCGTGATGTGGCTCTGGACGTGCAGATCGCCGATCTGGTGCACAGGGACGAAGATGCGGAGCAGCTGCATGCCCTCTTCAGCCTGCTGGAGTTCAAGTCCTGGGTGAAGGAAGTCGAGGGTCGGGGTGGCAAGTCCGCCGCGTCCACGCAAGAGAACAGTTCAGCCGCAGTCACCCGCTCTGACGATGACTCATCCGCACAAGCGTCGGTCTCCCCCGAGACACAAACCATCCCGGTTCTCGACGATTCGGTTCTCGACAACTGTATCTCGCAACTGCGTGCCGCGCGCCAGTTTGCCGTGGCGCTGGAAACGGATGGCGCCCAGTATATGGAAGCCACTATCGTCGGTATTGCGCTGAGTACGAAGGCTGGCACCGCCTTCTATATTCCGGTCGGGCATGATTCTCTGGAGTTTCCCGCGCAGCTGCAGCGCAGCCACGTGCTGAACAGGTTACGGCCACTGCTGGAGAGCGCCAGCGTTCACAAGGTTGGGCACGACTGCAAGCTCATCACCCATGTGCTTGCCAACCACGACATCAGCTTCAAAGGCTTTCGCTTTGACACGTTGACGGGCTCCTATGTCCTCAACTCCGTGGCGATTGACCATTCGCTGGAGAGCATTGCCGAACATTACCTGCATCTACCAATGGTCAAGGTCGAGGAACTGCTGGGCAAGGGCAAAGGCAAGATAACCTTCAGCCAGCTGGATCTGGATGCCGCCAGCCGCTACGCCGGGCGCAAGGCGGATCTGGTGCTGCGACTTGGTGAATTTCTGGCCGCCAAGCTTGCAAGCACGGGTGAGCTGGCGGGGTTGCACAAATACTATGAGCTGGCGTTAATTCCCGTTCTGCAACGAATGGAACGCTGTGGGATTCTCGTGGATGCCGAGTTGCTGGGCAAACAGAGTCAAGCCATTGGCTTGAGGCTCATCGAGGTCGAGAGAGAGGCTTATCGTCTCGCAGGCGAAGAGTTCAATCTCAGCTCGCCGAAGCAGCTACAGGCCATTTTTTACGAAAAGCTCGGCCTGCCTGTATTGAAGAAGACGCCGACCGGGCAGCCTTCCACTGCTGAACCGGTATTGCAGGAACTGGCTCTGGAGTACGAGCTGCCGCGATTGCTGATGGATCACCGTGGCCTGAGCAAACTGAAGTCCACTTACACCGACAAGTTGCCGCTGGACATCAACAGGCGCACCGGACGCATTCACTCCAGCTTTCAGCAAGCCGTTGCAGCCACGGGGCGCTTGTCCTCTACGGACCCCAATCTCCAGAATATTCCTATTCGCACGCCCGAGGGGCGCAAGGTGCGGCAGGCGTTCATCGCGGCGTCCGGCTACAAGTTGCTCGCCGCCGACTACTCCCAGGTGGAGTTGCGGATCATGGCCCACCTGTCGCGGGATGCCGGATTGCTGAAGGCTTTCTCCAGCGCGCAGGATGTGCATCGGGCCACGGCCTCCGAGGTCTTCGGAACACCGCTTGACGAAGTAACGTCGGAACAGCGGCGTCGCGCCAAGGCCATCAATTTCGGGCTCATCTACGGGATGTCGGCGTTCGGGCTTGCCAAGCAATTGGGCATCGACAGACACAATGCCCAGCATTACGTCGATCTCTATTTTCAGAAATACCCCGGTGTCCTCCACTACATGGACCAGACTCAGGCCTTTGCCGACGAGCACGGCTATGTGGAGACGCTGTTTGGTCGACGTCTCTACCTGCCCGATATCCACGCGGGCAACGGTATGCTGCGCAAGGCGGCGCAACGCACTGCGATCAACGCGCCGATGCAGGGCAGTGCTGCCGACATCATCAAGCAGGCCATGATCGATATAGACCATTGGTTGAGCACCGATGTGCTGGATGCGCGGATGGTATTGCAGGTACACGACGAGCTGGTCTTCGAGGTGGCGGAAGCCGATGTTGATCTGTTGCGTGAGGGAGTGCGCTTCCGCATGACGAGCGCAGCTGCACTGGACGTGCCGCTGGTGGTCGACGTTGGGGTAGGTGACAACTGGGATGAGGCGCACTGACCGCCAGCCAGGAGACACAGGCCGGTCGTGATCGGCCTGTGCATCAAGCCGAGGCTGGGGTGATCGGGTCTTCGGCTGTCGGCTCGACAGGATCGGCGAACCATTGATCCAGAGTAGCCTCAAGAGTGTCGATACCGGTCTTGCTCAGTGACGAAAACACCTGAATCGACGCATTCGGAAAATCGACCAGTTGCTTGCGGGCTCCCAGCAGCGCGTTCTGAGCGGCACCGCGCTTGAGCTTGTCGGACTTGGTCAGCATCACGTGTACGGGCAGATTCGTACGACGTGACCACTTGAGCATCATCAGGTCAAAGTCCTTGAAGGCGTGCCGGATATCGGTCAGCAATATCAGGCCGACCAGGGTCTTGCGTTCATTCAGGTACAACTCCAGGTGATCCTGCCACTGACCCTTGACCGAAAGAGGAACCTTGGCATATCCGTAACCTGGCAGGTCGACCAGATACTTGCCCGGACTCAGGCCGAAAAAGTTGATCAGCTGAGTACGACCGGGCGTCTTGCTGGTGCGTGCCAGTCCGGTCTGGTTGGTTAGAGTATTGATGGCGCTGGACTTGCCCGCGTTGGAGCAGCCGGCAAAGGCAACCTCTCGCTGGCTGTCGGCTGGACAATCGTCGAGGCCGACGGAGCTGGTGGTGAAACTGGCAGTTTTGTAATTCATGGGCGCACTAGATACAGCAAGAGACCGGCAAGAGCAAGCGCCCTGGCAGTCAAACCACGTCTCCAGACTGGTAAAACCCTGCTCTGAGTCATACTATTTGCCATCGCGCTCAGTGCAACACATAGAGTAATGAGAAGCTATGCGTTATAATTCGCGGCCGCTCGTTTCATTGAAAACGCCTGCCAGATCAGGTTGCTGCCTTGTAGAAGGTGTGCCCTGGCCTTCTGACAGAGGTTGTATTGGACTCTCAAGAACTCTCAAGAACTCTGAAAATTTTAGGAAAGTTGGACTATTCATGAAAAAACTAGCCACCAAGAAAGTACTGACTCTGGTATCAACGCTGATTCTCGCTGGATTTGCCAGTTTCAGCCAAGCGCAAGGCAATGCCGCTGCAGGTGAGAGCAAGGCTGCCGTATGTGGCGCGTGCCATGGCGCGGATGGCAATAGTGCCGTTGCAGCAAACCCGAAACTGGCAGGCCAGAATGCCCGCTACCTGATCAAGCAAATGAACGACATCAAGAGCGGCGCACGCACGGTTCCATTGATGACCGGCATTCTGAACAACTCCAGCGCTCAGGATATGGCCGACATCGCTGCTTATTTCGAGTCCAAGGAAATTACCTTGCAGGGCGCGAATCCTGATCTGATTGAGACTGGTGAGGACATCTACCGTGCCGGTATCGCCAAGCTGAACGTCGCCGCCTGCTCGGCCTGCCACTCCCCCACGGGTCAGGGCAACAGCCAGGGCGGATTCCCATCACTGGGTGGCCAGCATGCCGAATACACAGCGACGCAGTTGAGGGCGTTCCGTGCCGGTGAGCGCACCAATGACGGCCAGTCATCACCCATGCGCATAGTGTCCGAGCGTCTGACTGACAAGGAAATCGAGGCGTTGGCGAGCTACATTTCCGGCTTGAACTGAGGTTAAGACCTGAGGTTAAGACCTGGAGTTCAGGCTTCGTTCAGGCAATATTTGCTTAAGTGAAGCGGTCTGTAGGGTAGTTAGTTACAGATCCCAAGCGTTCTTATATAGAGGAAGCAAAAATGCACAAGAAGATCATACAGTTATTGGCAGTACTCATTCTGGCTCCGCTGGCGTTCTCCGCGTTGGCACAGCCAGCGCGATTCGTTGAAGGCACACATTATGTTGTGCTGCCGACACCAGTGAAGACCAATGACCCG
>JAUSMU010000169.1 GCA_030645995.1 Gammaproteobacteria bacterium
TCCTTATATCCGGCCTTGATTGCGTGGTCCGTCTAGTTTCCCAGACTCGCCCGCTGGCCCCGATGCATATCCGCTGACAAGCGCCTCATCTCCTGGAACGGACTGTTTATGTCCGACACCTCATGCAGGTTTAGCTCGTCCCGGTCTGACCTGTTTCACATCACTTCACTCTTTACTGCCTCACTAGCCTACAAAGACTGACCATATCCTTTCGTTTGGGTTGGTTGATAAATGGGCTTTCAGACTGTCACGCCGCTTGCGGCCTGACGCTCTGAAAGCCCCGTTGGAAATCCTGCTGCTTGGCCGTCACGGCCCAGATCGTGCGCGCCATCTTGGCCGCTTGTGCCACGATCACCACATTGGCCGGGCGACGCTGCTTGATTTGATCAAGCCATGCGCCAGCGTCTTTGGCGTGAGCAAGCACGCTCCTAGCGCCGTGAATCAGCAAGGTGCGCACATAGGTGTCACCTCGCTTGGAGATGCCACCCAGTCGTACTTTGCCGCCCGTGCCGGTTTGCGTTGGCACCAGCCCCAGCCAGGCGCAGAACTCCCGGCCCGACTTGAAGGCGCTGGCCTCTCCCATGGTGGCAATGGCCGCTGTTGCCGTGAGCAAACCCACGCCTGGTATTTGGGCGATGCGCTGCATTTGCGGGTCTGTCTTGAGCTGCAGTGCCAGTCGTTTCTCGATGGCGTGCATGTCTTGGCTCAACGCTTTGATGCGCGCGACTTGCTCGCGCAGGCTGTCAGCCACCATCTGGGGTAACTGGGCGCAGAGGTCAACAAACGCCTGCTCGACCTCACGGAACAGGGCCTTGCGCCCCTTGGCAAAGGTGGCTCCAAATTCGTACAGCAGCCCGCGCAAGGCGTTGGTCTGCATGGTGCGCATCTTCATCATGAGTTCGCGCTGGCGGTGCAGTGTCAGTGTGGCTTGCTGAGCCGCCGTTTTGATCCCTACAAACTTGACACCGGGCTGCTGTACGGCCAGCCAGATGGCTCTGGCGTCAGTGGCATCGGTCTTGTTGCCGCTCACAAAGGGGCGAACTGCCTTGGCGTGCAGCAGGCGCACGCTGTGGCCCAGCGCTGTGAG
>JAUSMU010000177.1 GCA_030645995.1 Gammaproteobacteria bacterium
CACAGTGGACTACTACGGCGGCTTCAGCCCTGGTGACAACCTTTTCGGAACCAGCCTGATTGCGCTGGATGTGAATACAGGTGAACGGCGCTGGCACTTCCAACTGGTCCATCACGATGTCTGGAACTATGACATCCCGACCGCACCAATATTGATCGATGTCACCCACAACGGTCAGAAGATCAAGGCCGTCGCGCAGGCGACCAAGCAGGCCATGTTGTTCGCCTTCAACCGCGAGACTGGTGAGCCGCTGTGGCCGATTGAAGAGCGGCCTGTTCCAGAGTCCCTGGTGCCGGGTGAAAAGCTTTCTCCCACGCAGCCCTTCCAGACCAAGCCGCTACCCTATGAGCCCAGTGGCCTGAGCGAAGATGACCTGATCGACTTCACGCCGGAGATGCGTGCGCAGGCGATTGCTGCTCTGGAAGACTGGCAGATTGGCCCGCTCTACAACCCGCCACTGCATCGCGACAATCCGCTGGGCAAGCGCGGTGCGTTCTGGTGTCCGAGTGGGGGCAGCAACATCACGGGTCCTGCGGTCGCGGATCCTGTGGCAGGTGTTGTCTTTGTGACCTCGCGCATGGGCTGCAGTGCCAATCAGCTGCTGCCGGGTGAAGAGGCCGATCTTCGCTACATGACCGATAACGGCACGACGACTACCGGTGTGACGCCAGCTCGTTATGCCAATGGCCCGGGTGCCGGTGCACCGCGCCATCCTACCGGTCTGCCGCTGTGGAAGCCGCCGTACAGTCGCATCACGGCAATCGACCTGAATACCGGCGAGCATCTGTGGATGATTCCGGTGGGTGAGACCCCCGATCGGATCAAGAATAATCCGGCCCTGGCGGGCATCGATATCGGCAACACTGGCAGCGGCTCTCACGCGCCGATGCTGGTGACGCCCTCCATGCTGGTCTACGCCGACGCCATCAGTGACGGCACGCCGCACATCTTTGCGGTCGACAAGGCGACTGGCCGTGAACTGGCCCGGGTACCTGTGTCGAAAGATAGTGGTTACGGGATGATGAGTTATGTGCACAAAGGCGAGCAGTACATCGTGTTGCAAACCGGCAGCACGCTTACTGCCATGTCGCTGCACGGTCCCATTGCAGCGGCCGCAGCGCACTGATTGGAAAGACGCTCCCCGGGGTGGTGCTGGTGCTGGTGCTGCTCTGAGGAGCTGTTTGGCAATGGACTTGCCGGAGGGCCTGCGTTATGCTCGGCGCCTCATTTCAGCTGTTGTAAAAGGCAGGCTAGAAGGGCTCTTGAAAGGCTCGTTCGGAAGAAGGTTCGAGAGAAGTTTCGAAATGCAGTACCAATAAAAACAGTCGATGACACTTGGGCGATATTTCTGCTCAACGAGGAAAAAAACAATGATTAAAGAGCATGTTCGGTCGGGAGACTCCCGACTGCCAGCGCGCAATCGCTGGCAATCTCTAACCAGAGCACTGACAAAAGTGTTGCCGCTGGGTCTGCTGGTGGCCGCGACAACGTCGGTTCAGGCTCAGGACACAGTAGAGTGGACGCATCTGGGCGGCGACGTCCACCACACGCGCTACACCCCCGCCAACAACATTACCCCCGACAACTTCGGCGAGCTGAAAGAGGCATGGGTATGGGATGGCTCCAGCTTTGCAGCGGCTTCCGGTCGCTCCACACCGAGCTATGTGGACGGCAAGCTGTTCACAGTGGCCGGTCCGCGCCGCCATGTGATTGCGATGGATCCGGAAACCGGTGAGACGCTGTGGTCCTACCGTGAGCCAAACACCTTCCGTTGGGAATACTCCATGCGCAAGGATTATGGCAAGGGCGTTGCCTATGCCGAAGTCGATGGCAAAGGCGTGGTCTACATCATCAGCCCGGCATTCTTCCTGACTGCACTCGATGCCGATACTGGCGCACCTCTGGAAGGTTTCGGAAAACCGGTGCCCGTCGATGGCTTTGCCCAGACAGGCGTGGTCGACATGCTGGCAGACCTGGGGCACGAGTTTGATCCCTACTACGGTATTCCAAAAGAAGTGGGTTACGTGACGTCTTCCTCGCCACCCATCGTCGTCAATGGCGTGGTCGTGGTGGGTAACTCTGCAGAGCAGGGCTACAACCAGTCTCGAATGGAAAACGTGCCGGGCGACATCCTTGCCTATGATGCGAAGACCGGTGACTTCAAATGGAAGTTCAACGTGATTCCACAGCCGGGTGAATTTGGTCATGAAACCTGGGAAAACGATGCCTGGCAGTACACCGGTGACGTGTCTCCCTGGGCGCCGCTGTCAGCCGACCCGGAGCTGGGTCTGGTTTATGTGGCTACCAACCCGCCCACAGTGGATTACTACGGCGGTTTCCGCCCTGGCAACACGCTGTTCGGTACCAGCCTGATTGCGCTTGATGCGCAGACAGGTGAGCGCCGCTGGCACTTCCAGTTTGTGCATCACGATGTCTGGAACTATGACATTCCGACTGCACCAGTCCTCTTGGACGTGACCGTCAATGGCGAGCGCATCCCAGCTGTGGCACAAGCCACCAAGCAGACACTCCTGTTCGCCTTCAACCGCGAAACGGGCGAGCCGCTGTGGCCGATCGAAGAGCGTCCCGTACCGGCATCTCTGATTCCTGGCGAGAAGCTGTCTCCGACTCAGCCGTTCCCGACCAAGCCTGCTCCATACGATCTGGCTGGTATTACCGAGGATGACCTGATCGACTTCACTCCTGAGCTGCGTCAGCAGGCAATTGCTGCACTGGCAGACTGGGAATATGGTCCGCTCTACAATCCACCACTGCACCGTGACAACCCTCTGGGCAAGCGCGGTTCCTACTGGTGTCCAGGTGACGGTGGTGGCTCCAACATCACTGGCCCTGCGGCTGGTGATCCCGAGACAGGTATCATCTACCTGACCTCACAGAGCGCTTGTGCTGCCCACACCCTGGTTCCAGGTGACGAAGCGGATCTGCGTTACATGACTGATGCCGGCACGACCACCACTGGTGTGACTCCTGCTCAGTATGCTAACGGTGCTGGTGGTGGTGCTCCACGTCATCCAAGCGGCCTGCCGCTGATGAAGCCGCCGTACAGCCGTATCACTGCAATCGATCTGAACACTGGTGAACACCTGTGGATGATCCCGATTGGTGAAACGCCCGACCGCATCAAGAACAATCCGGCTCTGGCTGGCATCGACGTTGGCAATACCGGTACTGGCGCTCAGGCTCCAATGCTGGTGACTCCATCCATGCTGGTATACGCCGGTGACGTCAGCGATGGCACGCCACACCTGTTCGCGATCGACAAGGCGACTGGTCGTGAACTGGCTCGTATTCCGGTATCGGCCGCAAGCCGCTACGGCATGATGAGCTACGTGCACAAAGGCGAGCAGTACATCGTGCTGCAGACCGGCCCGAAACTGACGGCTATGTCACTGCACGGACCGCGTGCTACTGCGGCCGCTCATTGATGATGCAGTCTGGCTGACACGCGGCCCTCCGGGTGTCGTGTCGCCAAAACAAAAAAGCCCGATCACTGCAAAGTGATCGGGCTTTTTCGTTTGTGGATATTGTGACGGAATAATTTGCGGGTGTTGTGCGGTCTTGAGTTTACCTACCTGTGTAATCAATAGAGAGCCGAGCCTGAAACAGCCATGGTCCTCTGCGGCTGGCTCTCATGGACTTGATTTGGCGGCTGGGGTATTCTGCCCGCTCTTTTCAGAGATCAACCATCCCGGATTTACACTCGCCAGGACGGGATTTTGATGGTTTTATCAGCAAGTTAGACATTTACTCAACGAGGAAAACAAACAATGACAAACAGGCGTGTTGAGTCGGGTCAAGCCCGACAGCCGGCGAAAAATCGCTGGCGTTCCATCAGGAGTTCGCTGACGCGGGGACTCCCGCTTGGCCTGCTCTTGACGGCAGCGACATCCGTGAGCGCTCAGGACACCGTAGAGTGGACTCACCTTGGCGGCGCTGCCGACCATACCCGCTATTCTCCCGCTGCCAATATCACCGCCGAGAACTTTGGTGATTTGAAGGAAGCGTGGGTCTGGGATGGCGCCAGCTTCCAGGGAACCAGCGGTCGCGCGACTCCCAGCTACGTAGACGGCAAACTCTTCACCGTATCCGGTCCGCGTCGTCATGTGATTGCGATGGATCCGGAATCTGGCGAGACCATCTGGTCCTATCGCGAGCCTAATACCCACCGTTACGAATACTCCATGCGTGCCGACTACGGCAAGGGCGTTGCCTTCGCAGAAGTCGATGGCAAAGGCGTCGTGTACATTTCCACGCCGGCGTTCTTCCTGATCGCTCTGGATGCAGATACTGGCGCTCCTCTGCCAGGGTTCGGTGGTCAGGTTCCTGTGGAAGGTTTCCCTGAGACTGGCGTGGTCGACATGCTGACTGACCTTGGTCACGAGTTTGACCCCTACTATGGTATTCCGAAGGAAGTCGGTTACATCACTACCTCCTCGCCTCCCATCGTCGTGAATGACGTGGTCGTCGTGGGTAACTCCGCAGAGCAGGGCTATAACCAGTCCCGTATCGAAAACGTTCCGGGCGATATTCTGGCCTATGACGCGAAGTCCGGTGACTTCCTCTGGAAGTTCAACGTGGTCCCACGCCCCGGTGAGTTCGGCAACGAGACCTGGGAAAATGATTCCTGGCAGTACGTCGGTGACGTGTCTTCCTGGGCTCCGATGTCTGCGGATGCAGAATTGGGGCTGGTCTACATTCCCACCAACGGCGGCACTATCGACTTCTACGGTGGCCACCGCCCTGGCGACAACCTCTTCGGCACCAGTTTGATTGCATTGGACGTGAAGACAGGTGAGCGCAAGTGGCACTTCCAGATGGTGCACCACGATATCTGGAACTACGACACCCCGACAGCTCCCGTCCTGCTGGACGTCATGCACAACGGTCAGAAGATTCCGGCTATCGCTCAGGTGACCAAGCAGGCCTTCACCTATGTCTTCAATCGTGAGACAGGTGAGCCGCTGTGGCCAATCGAAGAGCGTCCGGTTCCCCAGTCGCACATCCCTGGTGAAGTGCTGTCCGCTACTCAGCCTTTCCCGACCAAGCCTGTGGCATTTGATCGTCAGGGTATTGTCGAAGACGAGCTGATCAATTACACACCGGAACTGCGTGCACAGGCCCTTGAAATACTGTCTGAGTGGGAAGTGGGCCCGTTGTTTACTCCTCCACTGCACCGTGACAATGACCTCGGCAAGCGTGGTGCCCTCTGGTGTCCAGGCGACGTCGGCGGCGTGAATATCAGTGGCCCGGCTGCTGGTGACCCCGAGACGGGCATTCTGTATGTGACTTCCTTGAGCGGCTGCACCACGCGTGCCATCGTTCCGGGAGCCGAGGCTGACCTGCGTTATGAGACAGATGCAGGCACGACCACCACTGGTTTGACCGTTGCCCAGTACGCTGTCGGCACTGGTGGCGGTGGCCCACGTGGCCCGCAGGGTCTGCCCCTGTTCAAGCCACCCTATAGCCGAATCACTGCAATCGATCTGAACACCGGCGAGCACCTGTGGATGATCCCAGTGGGTGAAACACCTGACCGCATCAAGAACAACCCGGCCTTGGCTGGCATCGACGTTGGCAATACCGGTACCGGTGCCCACGCTCCGATGACCATCACCAAAACCATGTTGATCTATGCGTCGCAGGCCAGTGATGGTACTCCGCACCTGTTCGCGGTAGACAAGGCGACTGGTCGTCAGATTGGCAAAGTGCCCGTGTCAGCGGATACACGATATGGCATGATGACTTATGTCCACAAAGGCGAGCAGTATCTGCTTCTGCAGACCGGTGGCAAGTTGACGGCCATGTCTCTGCACGGACCACGTGCTTCTGCCGCTGCTCACTAAGAGCTGACGCAGGCAAACAGAAGCCCGGCCGCCGCAAGGTAGCCGGGCTTTTTTTTCGGCACGATCCGTTGCAACAGGGAGAGGTGAAGATGCTGGCTCGGTTGCGGAACGGTTTGCGCTCGTGGCGTTTGTGGTGTTGGGTGGCTGGCGTGCTGGCGACTTACACCGTTGCGGGATTCTTGGCGGTGCCATGGGTAATTGAGCGTCAGCTGACTGCGTTGCTGCAGGAACGCCTCGGCGTGCGGATGACGGTGGAGGATATTCAGCTCAACCCCTGGGCGCTGACTTTCGGAATCGACGGGCTGGATCTCATAGATGCGGACGGCCGCCGCGTCATCTCTCTGGAACGTGCCTTTGCAAATCTGCAGGTGAACAGCCTGACGCGGAAGGCGTGGAGTATCAAGGAACTGCATCTGTTTGGGTTGCACGGCTCACTGCGTCGGTACTCCGCCACCGACAGCAATATTGCCCGCCTTGCCTCGCGCTGGAGCGCCACCGCTGAG
>JAUSMU010000183.1 GCA_030645995.1 Gammaproteobacteria bacterium
CAGTTTTCATCCGCTGGCGACGCGGCAGGGGCATTTTCTTGAACTGGTGGCTCGCACCACGATCAATCATCAAACCATGCTGGTTGCAGAGCCCATGCGGGCATTGCTGGATCTGGTATGCCTGCGCAAGCAGGAGTGGCAAGGAATAGGATGGCTGGAAGAAGGGTTGCGTATCGAGCCGGACTTGCTGCGCTCGGTGACAAGCACTCAGCTGGAGACACTGAGACTCGTGTACAAACAAAAGCGGGTGCAGAATTTTATTGGCAAAATGGCAAAAGAGCTGGGCATGGAGGCAGGGCTTTCCCTTATATGAGTTCGCCCCTGTGGGAGCTTGCCCGCAAGCGATCGACCGTATCTCCACTACAACCCTACTCCCGCGTCACCCGCACCACCTCTTCAAGACTCACCAGCCCCGTCTCCGCCCAGCGCATGCCGTCCTCGCGCAACGTGCGCATGCCGTGGCTCACGGCGTAGTCGCGCAGCGTCTGTTCGGACACGCGGTCGTGGATGAGTCGACGCAACTGGTCATCGACGGCGAGTAATTCATAGATGCCGGTGCGGCCGCGATAGCCGGAACCCTTGCACGCCGGGCAACCCTGCGCGGTGTAGAGCGTGGGGCTGGCCGAGGCGAGGCCGAGTGCCTGCAACGGCGCAGACTCGGTGCTGATGGGCTTGCGGCAGTCCAGACACAGGCGGCGCACGAGGCGCTGGGCGCCGACACCGAGCAGGCTGGAGGCCAGCAGAAAAGGCTCCACGCCCATGTCGACAAGGCGCGTCACGGCGCTCACTGCATCGTTGGTGTGCAGGGTCGCGAACACGAGGTGGCCGGTGAGGCTGGCCTGCACGGCGATCTGCGCGGTTTCGAGATCACGGATCTCACCGATCATCACCACGTCCGGGTCCTGGCGCAGGATGGTGCGCAGGGCGCGCGCGAAGGTCATGTCGATGCGCGGGTTGACCTGAATCTGGCTGATGCCATCCAGCGCGTATTCGATCGGATCTTCCACTGTCATGATGTTCTGCGCGTTGGCGTTCAGTCGTGAGAGTGCGGCATACAGCGTGGTGGTCTTGCCCGAGCCTGTCGGTCCGGTGATCAGCACGATGCCGTGCGGCTCTCGGATCATGCGGTCGACGCGGGCCAACGTCGTGTCATCCATGCCGAGGCGGCCGAGGTCAAGACGCCCGGCCTGCTTGTCGAGCAGGCGCAGCACCACGCGTTCGCCATGCCCGGCAGGCACAGTCGACACGCGCACGTCGACTGGTTTACCAGCCACGCGCAAGGTGATGCGGCCATCCTGCGGCAGCCGTTTTTCGGCGATGTCCAGCTGCGCCATGATCTTGATACGCGAGACGATCGCGCCATGTAACGCTTGCGCGGGTTCGATGAGATCGCGCAGCGTGCCGTCGATACGAAGGCGCACGACGGAGCGTGTTTCAAAGGGTTCGATGTGAATGTCCGAGGCGCCTTCGCGCAACGCTTGCGTGAGCAATGCATTGATGAGTCGGATCACCGGCGCGTCGTCCTGACTCTCCATCAGGTCTTCGATGCGCGGCAATTCCTGCAACAGTCGCGAGAGGTCCAGATCCTGCGCCAGATCGTCGGCGAGTTCGGCTGCGCCAGCGCTCGCGTCGTTGTAAGTGGCGGCCAGCAGTTCATCGAAGGCGCCCGCTTCCAGACGGCTGGCGCGCACCGGCACACCCAGAAGACGCCGCACTTCCGCCAGCGCGGCGGCGGTGGCGTCGGGGTGTAGCACTGCCTCGGCGATGCTGTCGGAGAGTGCGGTGACGACAATGCCCCGCGCTCTGGCAAACGCGTAGGGAATTCTGCTGGTGGCCCTGTTCATTACGGCCTCGGTGCTGAGGTGGACGACGGCACCGGGGTGGTCGTCGGCGTCTGTGGCAGTGGCGGCAACACGGGGCTGCTCAGATCCGGCAGCAGCGCGCTGGGAGGCAGCGCGGCTGCTTCCTGCTCACCGATGATGTAATCGTAACGCTCACCGGTGAACACGTCCGCGCCCTGACTGTCGCGCACCAGTGTCGGCCGCAGGAAGATCATCAGATTGGTCTTGCCCTGCTTGCGGTTCTCGTAACGGAACAGACTGCCCAGAACTGGGATCGAGCCGAGCACGGGCACGCGCTGTATATTGGCCGTGACGTTGTCCTGAATCAGTCCGCCGATAACCACGATCTGGCCGTCATCCACCAGTACCGTAGAGGCCACAGCACGCTTGTTAGTAATAACCCCGGCTGGGTTGGATTTGTCGTTGATGCTGGAGACTTCCTGATAGATCTGCAGGCGCACCGTGCCGCCCTCGGATATCTGCGGTTTAATGCGCAGTGTCAGGCCCACATCGTGGCGCTCGATGGTCTGGAAAGGAGAGGGCGTCACGGCCGCGCCGCTCAGCGCGAACTGCCCGGTCACGAATGGCACATTCTGACCGATGATGATTTCCGCCTCTTCGTTGTCGAGGGTCAGCAGCGTCGGCGTGGAGAGAATGTTGGCGTTGGCGTCGGATTCCAGCGCGCGGATCAGCAGCGATATATTCAGCACCCGATCCAGCCCCGGCAGGCTGATGCTGCCATCGACCACGCCCACGTTCAAGCCCGAACCAATAGAGGCTGGATTGACGGCGGTGCTGAGAATGTTCTGCCCGGTGCCGCCGAAATTGGTGCCGCCGAAACCCTGTGAGCCACTCTCGCCGAGTGCGCTGAGGTTCTGCCACTGCACGCCGAACTCGGCTGCGCGGTCGGCAGTCAGCTCGACGATCAACGCCTCTACATACACCTGCGCCCGGCGCACATCGAGCTTGTCGAGCGCGGCGCGCAGATTGTTGTAGATGGCATCCGGGGCAATGATGATGATCGAGTTGGTGGCGGCGTCGGCCTGGATGATGCCAGCTGCTGGCTGGCCCTCTGCGGTCGGCACTGGTGCCGTCGTGGTGGCTGTTTCGCCCGCATAGATGGCACGTAGGGTCTCTGCGAGTTTCACCGCTTCGGCGTTCTTCAGATACACCACATGGATATTGCCTGCCGTGCTGGTCGGCGTGTCGAGCATGGCGACGAAGTTGTGCAGGCGTACCAGACGGGCTGGGTCGCCAGAGTTGACGAGCAGGCTGTTGGAGCGCGGGTCGGCGACGACGGTGAAGCGCTGCGTCGGCTCGGCCGTCACACCTCCCAGAGTCGCTTCGGGAAACAGCTGATTGATGGTCCGCGCGAGATCCACGGCTGATGCGTGTTCGAGCTGAATGACCACCGGGCCATTGGTGCCGGGTTGATCGATAGCGGCGATGACTTTGGCAATGCGTTCCAGGTTGCCAGCGTAGTCCGTGATCACCAGCGTGTTGCTGTTCTGATAGGCATTGATGACATTGTTCGGCGCGATGAGCGGACGCAGGATCGGCATGAGCTGCGCGGCAGATTCATGCTGCAGCGCGAACACGCGGGTCACCAGCTGATCGCCCGCTCCTGCAGGGCTCGAACCGGGGCCGCTGACGGGGCCGGAGTAGAGCCGGGCATCTGCCTCTGGCACGATCCTGACCACGTCACTGTCCTCGATCACCGCATAGCCATGCAGGCGCAGCGCCGACAGAAAGGTGGTGTAAACAGTGTCTCGTGGCACCGGCTGTGCCGAGATGATGTTGATGGTGCCGACGACGCGCGGATCGATGATGAAATTTCTGCCGGTCAGCTCGCTGACCACACGCACCACGCCCTCTATGTCGGCGTTGACGAAGTTCAGCGTGACCATGTCAGACGTGGTGATGACCGGCGCATCCTGCGCGCTCACAAATCGGCCTGAAGTGAGCGAGATCACGAGGAGAGTGAGCGACAGCAGGAAGATTTTTGAACAGCGGGTAATGTGCACGATCGGAATTGCCTTCTGATAGAAAACGGGTGGGGAAGAGAGAGGTCTGCCATGGAACCGAATCGTAGGCAGATTCGCGCCAAGGGTATGTGCGTCAGCGAACAGAGCTATCAGGACAGGGCGCCATAATGGCCGCAGTCTCCGGCGTTGCTCTGCATCGCCGCGATCCCTTCACCGTTCCGCGAAACTCATGCGTCCCAGGCAATCTCATGCGCTGTCTCTGTTCATGTCGTTCTTCAAGCAGCCGTCGATCAGCGCATCCCGTGCAGCGTGGTTTCACGCTGCTGGAGGTCATGGTGGTCGTGGTGATCATGGGGATGATCGTGGGGCTGGTCAGCGTCCTGGTGGAGCCGGACGATCGCAGCCTGCTGAATGTGGAGGCGCAGCGGCTGGCCCAGTTGCTGGACCTTGCCGCCACCGAGGCGCGCGTATCCGGCGTTGCCATTGCGTGGACGGCGGATGCCGACGCTTACCAGTTTCAGCAACTGACCGAGGAGCTGGGCTGGATCGCCATCCGCAACAACGACTCTCTGCGCTCGCGTCAGTTGCCTCAGGGCATCACCATCAGCTCCTTGCTGATCGAAAACAGCTCGACGGCGGAGGCGATGCGTGTGGAATTTCCGGCCTATGGTCAGACCACGGCTTTTACGGTGGAGCTGCATAATGGGAGTGCCCGCAATCAGGTGGTGGTGTCGCCGATCGGCATCGTCACGGTGGTGTTGCCGACCGAGGATGCTGACGATGATTCCTGAAATCAATCGAGCGACACAGAGTCCCATTCCACAAGGACGTGGCTTCACGCTGGTAGAAGTGCTGGTCGCGCTGGCGATTGTCTCCATTGCGTTGCTGGCCGCTCTGCGCACAGCGGGGCTGGGCACTGCTCAGAGCGGAGAGCACCGGGCGCGCCTGCTCGCGGGTTGGGTGGGTGAGAACCGCCTGGCCGAGCATCGTGCGCGCGGTGACTGGTTGCCCACGGGCATCACGCGGGGCACCGAGCTGCAGGGCGGCAGCGAATTCAGCTGGCGCGAAGAAGTGATCGCCAGCCCGAACCCCTCGTTTCGGCAGGTCGATGTGCTGGTGTTTTCCGGCCCGGACGAAGACCACGTGCTTGCGCGCTTCACCGGCTTCTCCGTCAATCCCCCGGCCAACAGTCAATGAAGAACACATACCTGCGCCATCACTCACAACGAACACATGGCTTCACGCTGATCGAAGTGCTGGTCACGCTGGTGTTGCTGGCGGCGCTTGCGCTGATGTCTTACCGCAGCCTCGATGTGGTGCTCACCGCGCGCGACCGCGTCAGCGCGGAAACGCTGAAATGGCAGCAACTTGGCGCCTTCGTCGATCGCTTCAAACAGGATGTGCAGCTGGCTGCGCCTTATCCGGTGCGCAGTGCTGGCCTGCTGCTGCCCGCGTGGCAGGGCAGGGCTGCTGAAGATGCGAGCGGCCCGGCGCTGGAGTTCAGTCGCTTCGCTTCGGTGCCGGGGCAGGATCGCCCACGGCGCGTCGCCTATACGGTGAATGAAGCAGCGGAGCTGGAGCTGTGGCTGTGGTCGGGTCTCGAGCAGCCACCTGCCAGCCTGCCGGAGCGTCATGTGGTGCTCAGTGGGGTCACGACAGCAGTGTTCGAATATCTGAGCGCCGATCTGCAATGGGTGCCCGTATGGCCGTTGTTACCGACCGATGCTGCCATCCCGCGCGCCGTGCGTTTGCGGATTGAATTGAGTGGTGGCGAAGTGTTTGTCCGTTTGTTTGCGTTGAATACGTAGTGAGGGCAGCGAAAGAAGTGAAAGCAATGAGAGCGTGTTCATGAAGAAATATCAGAGTGGCGTGGCCATCATCATGGCGATGGCGGTGGTGACCATGGCGGCGCTGGCCGCCACCGCGATCATTGTGCTGCAGAGCACTTGGGCGCGCCGTGTACAGTTGGGCAACGAACATGCACAGGCGCAGCTCCTGATTCAGACCGGGCTCGACTGGGGCAGGGCGGTGCTCAGCGACGATCAGCGCGCCGGCACCGCCGATCATGCAGGCGAACCTTGGGCGATGGTGCTGCCAGCGGTACCTGTCGACAATGGTTCCTTGCTTGGGCATATCGAAGATCAGCAGGGCCGCTTCAATCTCAACAACCTGCTGCTGGATGGCAGCATCAATGTGGGACAGCTGGCGGCCTTCAGGCGTCTGCTGGTGCTGCTGAATCTGTCGCCGGTGCTGGCGTTGACGCTGGCCGATTGGCTGGACGCCGATCAGGAGCCGCAGCCTGGTGGTGGCGCGGAAGACGCATATTATCTGGCCTTGCCGACACCTGCGCTGGCCGCCAATCGGCCACTCATGGATATCGCAGAACTGGCCGACGTGGCGGGCTTCGATGCCAATGCGCGCGCACGTCTGCAGATGTATGTGACGGCCTTGCCAGGTTTCGCACCGCTCAATGTGAATACGGCGACGCCCGAGGTGCTCGCGGCGGTGATCGAGGGGCTGGGAATGGATGGCGCGCGCGGGGTGGTGGTGCGACGCAGGCAGGCATGGTTTCGCAACTATGCCGACTTCACCAGCCAGCTGCCTGCCGCCCTGCGCAGCGACTCCGGGCAGCTCATGTCCCGCAACGCATTGTCAGAGGAAACCCTCACCGTGAGCAGCAGCTTTTTCATCGCCTCCGCACAAGTGAAATATGGTGGCGCACAGGCGCGCGGCTCGGCACTGCTGGCGCGTTCGGTCAGCGGCTGGCCGAGAGTGGTATGGCGCAAGTATCAATAGATCAGGTATCGGGAGGTCGGGTGTGTATGGCTACAGCATCCACGAACCGATATCGGCGGCATTCTCTTCGCCGCCATTCTCGCCGTCGGCGCCGAGGCTGAAGACGTCGATCTCACCATAGAGGCCGGGATTCAGAAAACGATAGGGCGTGCCCCATGGGTCGTCGGGCAACCGCTCCAGATAACCGCCGTTTTTCCAGTTTTCCGGCACGGGGTTGCCGGTGGGGCGCTCGATCAGTGCCTGCAAGCCTTGTTCGGTGCTGGGGTATTGCTGGGTATCCAGTTTGTAGAGCCGCAGTGCCTGCATGATGCTGGCGATGTCCTGGCGGGCGGCCATGACGCGAGCGTCGTCGGGTCGGCTGATGATCTTGGGGACGACCAGCGCGGCGAGGATGCCGAGGATCACCACTACCACCATAAGTTCGAGTAAGGTGAAGCCCTGTTGTCGATTTGAATTTCTGTGCATTAAGTTCTCCTTTTGCATGAGCGCACAGTGCCTCATCGACTCCGCAGGCACTGTTCGACAGCGTACATACCCACGCGGTGCCATTCCTTACCATGCAGGCATTCCATCAAGGGGTTTCCCGTGACAAATGACCTGCCTGTTCAGACTCTACTGGTATCCGTGTTGACCACTGCGGCCCTCGCGCTGTTGTGCGTGGTTACAGCCAGTTGGTTCTGGTTGTGGCTCGCGCCACCATCCGAGGCGCCCGCAGCTGTGGCATCGCCAACGGCGCTTTCACTGGAGGCTGCTTACGGTGTTTTCGGCGGCGGACGAGGTGATTCACTTGGTAACGTCCAGGCGGGCACCGCTGTGAACAACAACGTCCCGGCCGCCACCGGGCTTGCCATCCGCCTGCTCGGCATCGTGGCGGCGGAAGGTGATGGAGAAGACTACGCCGTGGTGGAACTCGAACCCGGCACGATCATCGCCATTCGCGAGGGCGAGGAGTTTGCGCCGGGCATCCATCTGACAGAAGTGGGCACCGACCATCTCGTTCTGGAACGCGGTGGCGTTCGGGAAACCCTGACCTGGCCACAACCATGAGCGGCGCACTGGCGATATTGCGCATACGGATTGATCTCGGTGCCGAGGCGCAGCGTTGCGAGTGGGCGTTGCTGGATGGCGGACGCCAGATATTTGCTGGCGCGGGATTGCTGACTTCGTTGCCAGAACACGATGGTCACGTGGAGCTGGTGTTGCGTGCCAGCGACGTGCTGATTACGCGGCGCCAGCTGCCTGTGGCTGCGCGACGCCAGAGTGGCGCACTGCTGGCGTACGCTGTCGAGGACGTCACAGCTGGAGATCCACAGGCCAATCAGGTGAGTTGGCTCGGCGCCGACGCCGCTGGCATGAACACACTGGCGGTGCTGGACAAGGCCGCACTGCAGCGCTGGCGGAAAGCGCTCGCCGCCGTGGGCATCAATCGTTTCGAGTTGTGTTGTGAAACTCTGTTGCTGCCCTGGACAGAGGGCTCCTGGAGCGTTGCGTGGGGTTGTGAGGTGGATGGCGAGCGGAGCCACACTGAGGGATTTGTCCGCACCGGGCAGGCTGAGGGTGGTGCCACTGACTGTGGTGACGAACAGACGCCACCGTTGTCACTCGAGCTACTGTTGACTCAGGCCCGCGCAGCCTCGATCGCTCCTGCATCCATCACGCTCTATACCTGTCATCCTGATCAAAAGCCAGATTTGGCCGCATGGTCAAAAATACTGGGGCTCGTCGTCCGCTACGGTGGCGATTGGAGCTGGACTTCCATCTCGACCTGCGCCGGGCCCGCGCTCGTCCAGCAGCGGCAGCGCTGGCATCTGTTTGTCGGCATGTTGCCCAGGCTGCGGCCTGCGTTTGGACTGCTGGCAATGGCGTTGGCGCTGCAGGGGCTCGCGCTGGTCGTTGATCAGATCGGACTTGGTGGTGAACAGCGCGAGTTGCGAGCGCTGATGGAGACACGTTTTCGGAGCCTTTTTCCCGACGCTGTGGCGGTGGTCGATCCGGTGCTGCAGATGCGCCGCCAGCTGACGGCGGAACGTCAGCGTGCGGGCATCGCCGACGGCAGCGATTTTCTGCCACTGCTGGAACAGGTGGCGCTGGCCACGCGCGAGCAGCCGGTCGGCGAGCTGCGCACGCTGTCCTGGGAGAACGGGCGCATGTCGCTCGAATATTCCGGGGTGGCGGAAAGCGCCGTGCCGCAGCTGTTGGTGCGTCTGCGTGAGGCGGGGTTGCGTGCCGATGTGGCGCCTGCCATGCAGGGCAGCACCAGTCTGATTGTGAACATTCAAACCGTATGAAGCATGTTAGTTATTTTTGGAAAACGCCCTGGTGAAAACGAAGACTCTTGATAGAAGGAACCTCCACGCAATGACGGCACCTTTGCGGCGCCTCTGGCTGGCCCGCACCCCGCAGGAACGCAGGCTGCTGGTGATCGCGGCCAGTGTCGTGCTGGTCATTCTGCTGGCATGGTTGCTGGTGGTTGGCAGTCAGGCCAGCACCGCGTTACGCGGCAGCCTGCCCGCCTTGCGCATGCAGGCAATCACATTCGAACAACAGGCCGCCGAGCTGGAAATCCTGCGCAGCGTTCCCGCGCCGACGATTCCCGATGCTCCGCTGCTGCCGCTGATTCAGGAGACTATCGCCAGTGCGGCAATGTCCGGAATGCTGAGCACCATTGAGCCGCTGGGGCCTGAGCAGGTGGTTGTCGTCTTTGGAGCGATCGAGTTCAGCGTGTGGCTGGCGTGGATCGCTGTGCTGGAACAGCAGAATGTAAGGGTAGAGCAGGTCCGCGTGGAGACTCTCGCTACCAGTCCAGTTCCTGGGCTGGTGAGTGTCGCCGCCACGCTCGGTCGCGTCGGTGCTCCATGAGGTTTTTGCAGCCTGCTTTGAGTGCTTTCTGTGTGATTCTCTCACTGCTGCTGGTGAAGGCACCGGCCACGCTGTTCGATGCCGGGCTCGATTCGGTGACGGCTGGCAGGCTCCGACTGGTCACCGCCGAAGGCACGCTATGGTCCGGGCAGGGACGACTGGAGATTCGTGATGCGGTCGGCGCTGCCGTGTTCAGCAGACCAGTTACATGGAGCCTGCAGAAAAGCCAGCTGCTTCTGGCGCGGGTGTCCGTGAATTTCAGCATTGCCGATCAGGCGCAGCCGAGCACCGCGACAGTAAAACCCTCTGTCCTTGAATTCACTGATCTCGATCTCGTGCTCCCTGCGGCTGCCGTGGCTCAGGTAATGGCTCAGCTGGTGCCTGCGACAAAGGGTTACGGCGTGGGTGGCATGCTGACTGTGCGTGCCGATGGCTTGACCTTTTCCCGCACCGCCACGGTCGGTAGCGTTGTGCTGCAGTGGCAGAATGCCAGTTCGATACTCGCGCCCGTGTCACCGCTGGGCAGCTATGAGCTGAGGCTCGATGGCACGCCGGCGCCTGCGCAGTTCAGCGTCGCGTTGCAGACGCTGCAGGGGCCTTTGCAACTCGATGGCGGTGGCCATGTTGGTGCTAATCGGCATGCCGCACTTTCTGTGACGGCACGCTTGCCCGCTGCGGAATATGTTGAGATGGCCCCGTTGCTGCAACTGATTGCCGTCGAGTCCTCCGATGGCAGCTTCCTGCTGCAATTATGAGCACTTCAGGACGAATGTATCTGCGCCGAATTGCACATTATTGTTGTGCACCGCACAGAGCAGGCGCCATCAAATCCGCATCATGCTTTACCGGGTGATCGAGCAGCGACTCGCCACCTCTTGCTGTTTTTGCCCTTCTGTTTGCCATTGCGGCTGGAGTTCATGATGTCTACAGTCCAAGCCTTCGCCACGCGCAATCGTCTTATGGACGAATTGCCTGCCCGACAGTACGGCAGGATGCTGTCTGCCTGCGAACTGGTGACACTCTCGCCCCGCCAGGTAGTCTGCGATCAGGACGGCGTCTTCACGCATGTCTATTTTCCGCTGACCGCGTCCATTTCACTCATGATCAAAGTCGCCGAGCATCCGCCACTGGGCATGGTGCTGGTGGGCAGTGAGGGAATGCTGGGAGCCAGTCTGGCGCTGGGGGTCAGCGCTGCTCCGTTGCGCGCCGTGGTGCAGGGCGGTGGCACTGCCTTGCGTATCAGCGTGCCAGGCTTCATTGCCTTGCTGGAAGAGAACCCGGCTATCGGCGTCGTGCTTAATCGTTATCTGTATGTGCTGATGGAGCAGCTTTCACAGACGGCGGCGTGCAACCGTTTTCATGAGGTGGAGGCGCGGCTGGTGCGCTGGTTGCTGCTGACGCATGACCGTGCCCACGCCGACAACTTTCAGTTGACGCATCTGTTTCTTGCCGAAATTCTCGGCGTGCAACGCAGTGCTGTCACCATCGCTGCGGGCATGCTCCAGCATAAGGGGCTGATCAGCTATTCACGCGGGGTCATTACCATTATTGACCGAGTAGGTCTGGAACGGCTCAGCTGTGAATGCTATGGCTTGCTGCTGGCGGATTACCAGCGTCAGATCGCCTGATATCGGTTATTGATTTCTGTCGGAGATTTTCCCCTGATGGTTCGACTAAAATTTTCCATCCAACTGGCCTATCAGGTGTTGGATAGAACCTGTGACTTTATTTTCAATATTCAACCCGCCTGCACAGACCGACAGCGTGTGCTGGCGGAGTCACTCTCCATCAGTCAGCCCCTGGCCTTCCAGACCTTTATGCATGATTCAGAGGGGGGGCGCTATCTGCGGCTGCAGGCGCATGCCGGGCCACTGGAAGTTATCTATCAAGGCGCTGTGGAAATCGACCATCACATGGAGGATCCTGCCGTACTGCGCGAAATGCCGGTGTCTGATTTGCCTCTGGATGCGCTCTGCTATGTCTATCCCAGTCGTTACTGTCAGTCCGATAAACTGCGAGCACTGGCGAACTATGAATTTGGCGCCATGACGCCCGGATATTATCGGGTGCTGGCCATTCAGGAATGGGTCAACAGGCGCACGCGATTTTTATCTGGCAGTTCGGGCAGCACCACGTCGGCGCTTGACACCTTGATTGATCATGCCGGTGTTTGCCGCGACTTTGCCCATCTGATGATAGGGCTGTGTCGAGCGCTGAATATTCCGGCGCGATTTGTGTCCGGTATTGATTACGGCGCCGACCCAAGCTTGGGAGCAACAGACTTTCATGCCTATGTGGAGGTCATGCTGAGTGGTCGCTGGTATTTGTTTGATCCCAGCGGTGTCGCGCCTCCCATGGGGCTGGTGCGGCTGGGAACCGGACGGGACGCGGCGGACGTTGCCTTTGCGACCGTATTCGGCAGCGTTGTGTCGGAGTCACCACGGTTGGAGATTGAAGCACTGGTGGATGTGGAGAACGGTGTCTATCTGCCGGTTTACCATCATCAAGCCCTGTCCAGCGCCGGGCTGGAAGTCAGCGCGTTTCGGGAGCTGGCTGGTTGAGCTGACTGGCTGAGTTGATGCGGGTTCAATTCATTGAGAGCGATTCCTCCAGATCACTCGGCACCTGGATCGATCATGTGCAGGGTTTCGCGATAATTTTCGAGGTAATCACCGCCAAGACGCACAGCCTCCCGGGCATGAAGGAGTGCCGGTTCCTGCTGTCCCTGTTCAAACAGGACGTTGGCCAGATTGTTGTGGGCGGGCGCATAGTCGGGATAGTGGGCGATGACCTTGCCGAACTGGATTGCTGCCGCCGCCGCAAACTTCTCCGCGTACAAGCGATTGCCATACCCCATCAGCAGATTGCGATCAGTCGGCCAGGCCTGCAGGCCACTGACATAGGCGCGATTTACCAGTGCGGGCGCAATGTCCTGCTCGATGGCGGCCAGCGCACTGAAATAGGGGGCCGCCTCAGGTTTTGCGGGCATCGAACCTGGTTCCAGCGCGAGGACGCCCCAATGATCGGCACGCGCCCAGGTGCGCTCGAACACAGCGGTGGAGATTTCATAGTCTTCGTAGAGACCGGAGTTGAGGATCAGCTTGCGGCGCTCCAGGTCGAAACCCTTCACGACGGCAAAGTGCCAGCGTGGATACAGGCTCAACGCGAGATTCTGCAACACCAGCACCGGATGGCCTGCCACCACTTCGCTCAACAACGCGTCGAGTGTCGGCGCGATGCGATAGGCAAGGCGTCCATGGCTGCGGGTGGTGGCGACCATCTCCACCTGAAAGGAACCTTCACGCTCCGGCACATAGACCAGCGGCACCAGTTGTTCGGGTGTCACCTGGACACCGCTGGCGCCGAGCAGCGTGGCCAGTGCTGCGGGGCCACACTGGTAGAGCTGCTGGGGATAAAAAGGCACCTGACGAAGTAACACAGGCGCCGTGAATTCTGGGGGAGTCTGCTGCCGCAGGGCAGCAGACTGTGGAGCGGAAGCACAGGCACTCAGCAGAGCAGTGAAAGCGAGGCCTATCAGCAGCCTCGTGCTCACGTTGGAGCGCCTCTTGGTCATCAGATTCTGGGGAACACGTCAGTCGCGCCGAGTACGTCCAGCAGGACGAAGATCAGGATGATGCCCAGCACGATGCCCACGGCGCTACCACCGGCAGGAAGTTGTGCCATCTGGTTTTGAATCTGCAGCAGTTCGCTTTCGGTCAGGTTGTTGATGCGGGTATCGATGTCGGCGGTGCTGACGCCATAACCGAGCATCGCATCGCGCACATCGGCTCGCGCCATTATGGAACGCACGTCGTCGCGCTGTATCTGCAGTTCTGCCTGCATCGCGATTTCGGGCGTATCAATTGTGCCGGCCATGACGGGAGCGTGGATGCCAGCCGCTGACAGCGCGACAACGACAGCGAATACAGCGGGCTTTCTCAGCAATTTTGAAATTTTCATATACAGGCTCCTTGGTATTGGGTAACTGTGACCAAGGTAGCCAGATCGAAAGGCCAGTTCTGTTCGTTGGAGTACAAAGGAAAATTAATGCGCTGATAGCAGGAGCCTGTCAGTTGCGGGCATCCCATTCCTGACGGCGGGCGCCGGCCAAAATGCCTTCCAGACCGTAGTTGCCCTCGTGGCATGAATATTCGTAAATGAGGTCCTCCGGCGCCTTGCGCATGAGGGTAATTTCCTCGGTGAAGGGCTGCGTGTAGACCGCTGGGTCGGTGACCGTGACGGTGTAGAGAATCTCGTGCTCCGAGACGATTTCGAACCGCTCGGTCAGTTCCAGCTTGTCGGTGGATATCAGGCGGAAGTGCGACAGCTGGGGGTGCAGATTCTTCGTGTGTACCACCAGCGTGTCGCCTTCCCAGCGGCCGACGGAATCGCCCAGCCAGTTCTTGCCGTCGCCTGGTAAATGTTCCTTGTCCAGACGGATGATGCGCGCGTCGTGCACCATCTCGCCCATCAACATCACATAGTCCTTGTTCTGCACGATCTGGTAGTTGTTGTTGTAGGGCGTCACCGTCATCGGCGGCATGCCGCGTGACAAGCAGCGGTCGCCTGGTGTGCGCGCCTCGGGGCCGTCGGAGAGGCCGAGCCCCAGGGCGGTCCACTTGGCGTAGATGTCCTGTTTACGGCCATCCTCGCGAAATGGGAAGCGGCCATTGGCCGGGTCGACGATCATCGACGTGCGGTATTCGCCGCGCACCTTGAGGACGTTGGTGAAGACGTCGCTGAAGTTGATGTCGGCTTCCTGCCCTATCGCGCCGCCGACGGGCGGTGGTGCGCGGTCGGCATCCAGCGGCTCGGCCTTCTGTTGCTCGAACGCATGAGCGGCATTCTCGAGTTCCAGCGCTTCGGTTTCGGTATAGACCTTTTGGTCGCCCAGTTCGACGGGACGTTCAATGGGCGTCAGCGTGGTATTGGTCCAGAAGCCCTGCAGGTTCGGGTGGCCATACTCAGTGCGGGGCATCTCCCAGCCAGTGCCGCCTTCGGAGGCTTGGGTGGGGAGGGGTACATTCAGAAGAGCGGCCGCGATGGCCAGGCTCAAGGCTGTTCTCACTGTGCTGCTTCCTCTGCAAGTCGTGCGTCATGTTCCTGCTGGCGGGCGCCGCGCAGGATGATCTCCATCGAGTAATTACCTTCGTGGCAGGCAAATTCGTACATCGTCTCGCCCGGCGGCAGGCGATACAGCTTCATCTCCACGGTATAGGGCTGCGTGTAGATCTCTGGATCGGTGACGGTGTAGGTGTAGAAGATTTCGGTGTCGTTGACGATGGTGAAGCGTTCATCCACCTCGATCTGCGTAGAGAAGATGCCACGGTTGTTGGAGTTCTGCGGGTGGAAGTTGGTGGAATGGACAACCAGGGTGTCGTCTTCCCAGTGCCCGATCGAGTCGCCGAACCAGACCTTCATGTGCGAGGGTTGATGCTCGCCATCCAGACGGATGATGCGGGCGTCGTGCACCATCTCGCCGAGGATCATCACGTAATCCTTGTTCTGCACGATCTGCACGTTGGAGTTGTAGGGCAGCAGCGCCATCGGCGGCGTGGTGCCGATGGCCTGCAGGCAGCGCTCGCCACCGGGGCGGATCTCGGGGCCGTCGAACTCGCCGAAGCCCTGGGCGCGCCACTGTCCGTAGATGTCCTTCTGGCGACCACCTTCGACGAAGGGGTAGCGACCGTTGGGCGGGTCGACAACGAGAGAGGTGCGGTACTCACCGTTGATCTGGGTGACGATCATGCCGACGTCGGAATAATCCGCCTCGGCTTCCTGGCCGATGCGCTGGCCTTCGTCGGGAGCTTCACGGTTGGGGTCCAGCACGGTGGGTTTGCCCGCCTCGGTGGCATGCAGTGACTGCTCCATGGCCAGAGCCTCGGCCTCGGTGTAGATGCGCTGCTCGCCAAGTGCCTCGGGGCGCTCCATCGGCGTCTGCGTGCGATTGCCCCACATGCCCTGTAGGTTGGGGTGTCCATACTCGGTACGGGGCATGGTCCAGCCGGCCGGGGTATCTGGCGACTGCGCCTGCAAAGTGGTCAGTGGCAACAGCAGGCTGACAGCGAAGGTGGAGCGGAAAGCGCATTTCAATAGAGGGTTCACAGATCTTTTCATTGCTTCGGTCTGCTCTGGCATATAAGACAAAAGGGGCGTCGATTGGCGCGATTGCAAAGGAAAATAGACAGAATCGCGGCGAATGTCCATACCCGCACGCGGCGTGCGTGAATAATCCAGCGCTGTCCTGTCGTGATGTTCGGCTTGATGATCGGCTTGACAAGGTCGCTTTTCCCGCCGATCATCGCCGCCCTATGAACACTCCCTCGCAAATATTCATGAATGGCACCAACAGTCATTCGTTTTATTGGTGGCCCCAATCGGGCTGCCAGCTAGGGATTTTCTGACGAAAACCTGTGGCCGCCCCTGGAATCCGGCGGCCCGACCTGCAGTACCTTTTCAGAACAACGAATGCCCACCGTTCTGAATCCGTAGTGACCAGCCAAGAGTCCGCCCGATCCCGGAGGCCATGCCCCAGGGAACACCAACGGGAGCAACGAGGACTCGACCATGATCTCCAACAATGAAGCACAGCACGCCACCAATCCGTCCGGCAGCGGCATGGACGGCGGCCGCCCGCTCGAACAGATGCATTACATCACCGCCGGGGGAGTCCGCGTGCAGCGCTCCATTCAACCCTTCGGTCAGCACTCCAGCCAGCGCTGCGACCATGCGGATGACTACCGACAGGCGATTACCCGCTTGCGCACGCAGCTCGACAGCCAGCGCGGCGTGCTGCTCAGCTCGTCGTTCGAATACCCGGGGCGCTACACTCGCTGGGACATCGGCTTCATCAATCCGCCCCTGGTGGTGACGGCGCGGGATCGCACGGTAGTCATCGAGGCGTTGAATCCGCGCGGCGAGATTCTGCTGTCCGAAGTGTTGCGAGCGCTTGCTGACGTGACGGCCACGACCGCAACAGCAAAGTCAGCGGTGGCCGAGTTGCAGAGTACCCGCACTCAGGTGACTGTGCAGATCGCCGCCGCGCCGACGGAATTCGCGGAGGAAGCTCGCAGCCGCCAGCCCAGCGTCTTCAGCGTGCTGCGTGCGCTGGTGCAGCATTTCGGCAGCAGCAGAGACGCCTACCTAGGTCTCTACGGCGCCTTCGCCTACGACCTCGCCTTTCAATTCGACCCGGTGTTGAAGCGCCAGCAGCGCGACCCCGCCACGCGCGATCTGGTGCTGTATCTGCCCGACGAAATCGTCGTCGCCGATCACCACACCGGCACGGCGAGTACCTATCGCTATGACTTCGTCTGTCGGCGGGCGGGTGCGGGCAACGAGGCTCTCGACACCACCGGAGGCCTGCGCCGCATTGGCACCAGTGTACCCTTCAACCCTGACGCCCCGCCAAAGCCTGTGGGAGCGTACCCGGAGGGCATAAAGACCCGCCACGCGATAAACGCCTCCGTCACACCTGGTGCGCCACCGGGCAGTGGTGAAGCTGCCACCAAGCGCAGCACCACCGACCACGCCAGTGGCGAGTACGCCGACGTCGTGCGGCGTGCCCAGGACTATTTTCGACGGGGCGACCTGTTCGAGGTCGTGCCCGGGCAGGTATTTCATGAACCCTGCAAGGACAAACCCTCCGAGGTGTTCGAGCGGCTGCAGAAGCGCAATCCGGCACCTTATGGGACGCTGATGAATCTGGGCGAACAGGAATACCTGCTGGCCGCCTCGCCGGAGATGTACGTCCGGGTGCGAGGACGCCGCATCGAGACCTGCCCGATCTCGGGCACCATCGCCCGGGGCGTCGACGCCATCGCCGATGCGCGGCAGATCAAGACGCTGCTCAACTCCGACAAGGACGAGGCCGAGCTGTCGATGTGCACGGATGTGGACCGCAACGACAAGAGCCGGGTCTGCGTGCCGGGCAGTGTGCGGGTGATCGGGCGACGTCAGGTCGAGCTGTATTCGCGGCTGATCCATACCGTCGATCATGTCGAGGGTACGCTGTTGCCCGAGTGCGACGCGCTGGACGGCTTCCTCAGCCACACCTGGGCCGTGACCGTCACCGGCGCGCCCAAACAGGCGGCGATGCAGTTCATCGAGGATCATGAGAAGTCGCCGCGCCTGTGGTACGGCGGTGCCATCGGCTGCATTGGTTTCGACGGCAATCTCAATACCGGCCTGACGCTGCGCGCGGCGCGTATCAAGAATGGTCAGGCGCAGGTGCG
>JAUSMU010000192.1 GCA_030645995.1 Gammaproteobacteria bacterium
GCCAAATTGTTCAAGCTCAAGCGCTATGGCACCGTCTCCACGACGGTTGGCAAACTGAAGAAGGAGTTTGTCGAGAACGCCAAAATGCTTACCGTCACCAGCAAACTGCTCAAGGATCTGAGCAAAGAAAAACTGGCTTGAAGCAGCTGACGTTGTGATTCTTCCGTAAAGGCAAACGCCGGGGCTCTGTTGACAGAGCCCCGGCGTTCAGGCAAGGCGGGCTTTCAATTTCAGATCCTCGACCCCACGTGGGAGCCGCAGGCCTTACTTGATCTTGGCTTCTTTATAGATCACGTGCTTGCGGACGACGGGATCATATTTCTTGATCTCCATCTTGTCCGGCATCGTGCGCTTGTTCTTGTCTGTTGTGTAGAAATGTCCTGTGTCAGCTGTAGACACCAGTTTGATTAAATCACGCATTGCTGCTCACCACCTGATTCCGGATACCGGTTTGGTTCTTAAATTTAGATTTTTACGCCGTTGGCGCGAATATCAGACAGTACGGCGTCGATGCCATTCTTGTCGATGATGCGCATGCCCTTTGTGGAAACCTTGAGTTTCACAAAGCGATTTTCAGACTCCACCCAAAAACGATGCGTATGGATGTTGGGAGAAAAGCGACGCTTGGTTTTGTTGTTCGCGTGAGAAATATTGTTGCCTGTAAGCGGTTTCTTACCGGTTACTATACATACGTTTGCCATTGCCTTGCCTCGTTACATAACCCGACTGATCGGCGGCAAGCCTGATGCACGACGCCCAGCGGAGTCTTGCTGCCAACTTGCCAAAAAAAGAGCTGCGTTTTATACCAAAACGGCCTGGCAATAGCAACACAAAAGCTGACTCGGCCCGCAGATCACTTACAGCAGGCCTCTCTCGGCGAAAGACACCACGTCCCTGCCGCCCACCACAATATGATCCAACACCCTGACATCTATGGTATTCAGAGCGGTCTTCAGACGCTGGGTAATGGAGACGTCCGCCTGGCTTGGCTCAGCGATGCCGGACGGATGGTTGTGGGCAAATATCACCGCCGCCGCATTGTTGTGCAGACACCGCTTGACCACTTCCCTGGGGTAGACCGCCGCCCCATCGATGGTGCCTGAAAACAACTCCTCCAGATTGACCACGCGATGCTGGTTATCCAGATACAGACACGCAAACACCTCATGCTCATATTTGCTCAAACGGGCGCGCAGGTACTGACGAGTCAGCTCCGAGCTGGTCAGGACATCGCGATCTTCCAGTTGCTCCCGCAAATGACGCTGCGACAGCTCCAGCATGGCCTGCAGTTGTACATACTTCGCCAGCCCAAGACCGTCCTGCAAACAAAACTCCTCTGGCGTTGCCGTCAGGATGCGGGTCAGACTCCCGAAGCGCAGCAGCAGATCACGGGATAAATCCAGAACGGTCTTGCCCTTGATCCCTGAACGCAGAAAAATCGCCAGCAGCTCTGCATCCGACAATACCGCAGCACCCGCACTCAACAGCTTTTCCCGTGGTCGTTCGTTTTCCGGCCAATCCTTGATACTCATGATGCCTCCCTGGCTATGCATAGTCATGCTTCGATAATAGCAAAGAATCCCAGATGCGCTTCGGCAGGTACCGCCCTCGCCCGCTCAAATTGAAACCGGCGGGGCATGCTGTTAGTCTTTCCAGCCTTGTCTTTCCCCCTCAAATACGGACCAAAGCAGGCCGACATCAATATGAGCAGTCTCAGCACACGACGAGTATTGTTAGGCATCACCGGGGGTATCGCCGCCTACAAGAGCGCCGAGTTGACGCGACTGTTCGTCAAGGCGGGTGCGGAGGTTCGCGTCGTCATGACGGCAGCGGCGACCGAGTTCATCACGCCCCTCACCTTGCAAGCGCTGTCCGGCAACCGTGTACACACCGAACTGCTCGACGCTGACGCAGAGGCAGGTATGGGGCATATCGAGCTGGCGCGTTGGCCAGACCTGATCCTTGTTGCCCCAGCCAGCGCCGATTTCATGGCCAGGCTCGCCACGGGTCAGGCAGGCGACATCCTCAGTACATTGATACTGGCCAGCAAAGCGCCAGTGGCAATCGCGCCCGCAATGAATCAGGCGATGTGGAGCAATCCGGCCACCCAGACCAATCTCGATGTCCTGCGCGCACGGAACATGCTGGTCTTCGGACCGGCAAGCGGCGAACAGGCCTGCGGCGACACAGGTCCTGGACGAATGCTCGAACCACAACAACTGATCGAGCTCAGCGCAAGCATTTTCGAGAGCGGCTTGCTGGCGGGACTGCGCATCACCATCACGGCCGGCCCGACACAGGAAGCGATCGACCCCGTGCGTTTCATCAGCAACGGCAGCTCCGGCAAGATGGCTTATGCGCTTGCAACCGAGGCCGCAGCCGCTGGCGCGCTCGTGACCCTTATCAGCGGGCCGGTTGCGCTACAAACCCCAGATCGAGTCCAGTGTATCGACGTCATCAGCGCTGACGAAATGCTGGCAGCGAGCCTGCAGCGCATTGAGAACTGTGACATCTTCATAGGAGTGGCGGCCGTCGCAGACTACAGACCCGAGCGGATAGCCGAGCAGAAGATCAAGAAATCTGCAGACTCGATGTTGCTGACTCTGGTCAAGAACCCCGACATCGTGAGCACCATCGCCAACCTCCCCGGGCGCCCCTTCACCGTGGGCTTCGCGGCGGAAACAGACCGTATTGAAGACTTCGGCTTGGAGAAACTGCAGCGCAAGAACCTCGACCTGTTGTTCGCCAACGATGCCCGCGCCACCCTCGGCAGCGACGATATTACTGCGACCTCACTGTGGGCGAACGGTCGAGAAGTGCTTGGCCCTGCCAATAAACGAGTGGTCGCCCGGCAGATGCTGGAGTTGATCCGCAAGCGTTTCGACGCTAACGACGCATGACACGCCTGCTGTAAATTTGACGAAATGTGACACAGCACTCATATTGGGCAGACATGGCGCCTATACTGGGACGTCAGAGATAGTGTGACCCCGCAGATGGATAAAAGAACAACATGAGCATACTACGCCGCGCCGATATCAGCGCCTTGTCCCCCTTGGTCGTCCCCCCTTCGATATTCAGAGCCTATGACATCCGGGGAATTGCCGGGGACACTCTCACTTTCAGCAATATCGAGATTATCGGCAAGGCCATGGCCAGCCTGGCACGGGAAGAAGGTGAGCAAACGGTTCTATTCGGCTCCGATGGTCGCATCTCCAGCCCCGCACTCAGGGCTGCGCTGCTGAAAGGAGTCTTGTCCACCGGGCTCAACGTGATCGATCTCGGCACCATTCCAACCCCCTTGCTGTACTTCGCCGCACACACTTCGGAATGGGGTTCCGGACTGATGCTGACTGCCAGCCACAATCCCCCAGACTACAACGGCATCAAGATCATTCGTCAGCGCTCATGCCTGACACCCGAGCAACTCCAGCAAATTCGTGAGCGTGCTGACGTCGGCAATTTCGTGACAGGCAAGGGCTCACTGACCCGAATAGACTTCAAAGCGGCGTACATCAACCGCCTGCGTCAAGACATCCACCTGCAGCGCAAACTCAAGGTGGTGGTCGATTGCGCCAATGCGGTACCCAGCCTCATTGCCCCGGAGCTGTTCGAGGCACTGGACTGTGAAGTGATCCCCTTGTATTGCGAGATGGACGGTCGCTTTCCTAACCACCACCCGGACCCCACAGTTGCCGACAACATGCAGGACATCATTCGAGAAGTGCGCGCCCACGGAGCGGATCTCGGTATCGCCCTGGACGGCGATGGAGATCGGGTAGTGCTGGTGACCAATGCGGGCAGCGTGATAGACACCGATCGTCTGTTGATGCTCCTGATCAAGGACATCGTGCCGCGCTACGAAAATCCCAACGTGGTGTTTGACGTCAAGTGCAGCACCCTGCTGTCGCCGCTGATCCGGGAGTATGGTGGTCAACCGGTCATGAGTCGCAGCGGCCATTCCTTCATGAAGCAGAAGATGCAGGAGACCGGCGCCGTGGTGGGTGCAGAGTTCTCGGCGCATGTCTTCATCAAGGACCGCTGGTACGGCTATGACGATGGCATGTACGTCGCCGCGCGCTTCCTGGAATTACTCAGCCGCCAGCACCCGACCGCCGAAGAGCTGCTGCGTGCGCTGCCACAAAGTATCGTGACGCCAGAGCTGCGCATTGCCGTGAGCGATGAGAACAAGTTCCAGCTCATGGAGAGCATCAAGAAGCTGGCCAGCTTCCCCCACGGAACCATCAATGTTCTGGACGGCATCCGTGTCGACTTCGCCGACGGCTGGGGACTGATCCGCGCTTCCAACACCACGCCTGCCCTGCTGCTGCGCTTTGAGGCCACCAGTCGCAAATCCCTGCACAGCATTCAAAGCATGTTCCGTGAGCTGCTGTTGCAAGTCGACAGCATGCTGGTTTTCGACTTCTGAGCAATGCGGGGGAATGGGTGAAAAATCCGGCTCAGCCTGTATACTCTGCGCATTCCTAAAGACCACCCCAGCATAACGGAATCTCACCCATGCCTCTCGATTTTGCCGCTGCCAAAAACATCGCCAACGTACTCACGGAAGCTCTGCCCTATATCCAGCAGTTCACCGGTTGCACCATCGTCGTCAAATATGGCGGTAACGCCATGACCGACGAAGTGCTGAAGAACAGCTTCGCCCGCGACATCGTGCTGATGAAGCTGGTTGGGATGAACCCGGTCGTCGTGCACGGTGGCGGACCCCAGATTGGCTCGCTGCTGACCAAGCTCGACATCCAGTCCGAATTCATCGACGGCATCCGCGTGACCGACAGCAAGACCATGGACGTTGTGGAGATGGTGCTCGGTGGTCTCGTGAACAAGGAGATCGTCAGCCTGCTCAACAAGAACCAGGGCAAGGCCATCGGCATCACCGGCAAAGACGGCAACTTGATTCAGGCGACCAAGCTACTGAAGAAGAGTTCCACGGATGACACCAAGATGTTGGACATGGGTCAGGTGGGCGCCATCGAGAAGATCAACCGCGAAGTGCTGGACGTGCTCAAGAACAGCGACTTCATCCCGGTCATCGCCCCCATCGGCACCGACCGCTTCGGCAACACCTACAACATCAACGCCGATACCGTCGCTGGCGAGATTGCCAAGGTGCTGGGCGCTGAAAAATTGATGCTGCTGACCAATATCGCAGGCGTCATGGACAAGTCCGGCAC
>JAUSMU010000193.1 GCA_030645995.1 Gammaproteobacteria bacterium
ACGGTGTCTTCTCTGGCCAACGCCGAGAGTCTGCGCGGCGGCAGCCTGGAGCGTACCTTCCTGCAAGGCGTTGATGGCGAGGTCTATGCTATCGCGCAGGGTAACCTGATCGTCGGTGGCCTCGGGGTTGGCACTGCCGACGGTTCCAGTGTCACCATCAACGTGCCCAGCGTGGGCCGCATTCCCGGTGGGGCGACCACGGTGCGCGAGGTACTGACGGCCTTCGGCGATGGCGACAGCGTGACCTTCAATCTCAAGCGTGCCGACTTCACCACGGCGCAGCGTGTCTCTCAAGCCATCAACATGTTCCTCGGTGAGGGCACTGCCAATGCGATCGACGCGGTGTCCATCAGGGTGTCCGCGCCGCTGGATGCACAGACGCGGGTCGCCTTCGTCTCTGAACTGGAAAATATCGAGGTGGAGCAGGGGGCGGCGGTGGCGCGGGTGATCGTCAATTCGCGCACCGGCACCATCGTCATCGGCGAGCATGTGCGGGTCGCACCCGCTGCGGTGACTCATGGTAGCCTGACCGTGACCATCTCTGAGAGCTTCGAGGTCAGCCAGCCCAATGCCTTTGCCGAGGGTGACACGGTGGTCACGCCGGAGTCCGACCTGACGGTGGCGCAAGAGAGCAACCGGATGTTCCTGTTCGACACCGGGACCACACTGTCCGAGATCGTGCAGGCCATCAATGCAGTGGGCGCGGCGCCCGGCGACCTGGCGGCGATCCTGGAGGCGCTCAAGCAATCTGGGTCTCTGAAGGCCGATCTGATCGTGATCTGAGTTTTTGTTCCTTTTCCAGCGGCATCCACAAATTCTCTCCCAATCCCATCTTCAACCCCATCGACGAGTGCCAGATCAAGTTTCTGGCACTCGTCTTGCTTCATCCTTGTAAACGGCCTTCTGGAGGCGTTTGCCGCCTGAAACCTGGCGCCAACGGCAAGAATTGACCTCCAGGCGGCAACCGGCGTCGGCCACTGCTGTCGCCCCTGACTGATGAGAAAGAGCTGCTGAACATGGTAAGTCGCGTAGAGAATCCTAACGTCTACACAGACCTCTCCGGCCTGAATGCGATCTCGCAACTGGGCCGGGAGAACACTCCTGCGGCGCTGCGTCAGGTGGCGCAACAGTTCGAGTCGCTGTTCCTGAACATCATGCTCAAGGCCATGCGCGACAGCACCAAGTCCTTCGGCGAAGGCAATTTCCTCAACAGCAGCGAGATGGAGTTCCACCAGCAGAATTTTGACAACCAGCTGAGCCTGCACCTGAGCCAGAGCGCTGGCCTCGGCCTTGCCGACGTGCTCTACGAGCAGATGCTGGGCCAGTTCGGCCTGGAGGCCCCGACCGACGCCCCCCCCCGTGCCCCCCGTGGGTCTGACCCACGCAACCCTCTGATTAGTTTGAGGATTGAGGAGGAGGCTGGCGGTGGTATGCGGGCTGCAGAGGAGCCAAGCATCGATTCTCCCCAGGAATTCGTGCGTCGGCTCTATCCGTTGGCCGAGCGTGCTGCCGAGCGCATCGGAGTGGATCCGCGCATGTTACTGGCCCAGTCGGCGCTGGAGACCGGCTGGGGACGACGCTTGATCACGAGAGCCGACGGCGCCAGCACCCACAACCTGTTCGGCATCAAGGCCGATGAACGCTGGAGTGGGGCGCGCGCCAACGTCAATACCACCGAATATGAGGACGGCGTGGTGCGCCTGGAGAAGGCGGCTTTCCGCTCTTACGACTCCTTCGAGGACAGCTTCAACGACTACGTGGATTTCCTGGAAAGCAATCCCCGTTACCGCGAGGCGCTCAACAACAGCCATGACGCCGAATCGTTCGCCCGCCATCTGCAGGAAGCCGGCTACGCGACAGACCCGGTGTATGCCCGCAAGCTCACCCGGGTGATGCACAGCAACACCATGCAGATGGGCCTGCGCCATCTTGAAGGAAAGAGGTGATCTGAATGGCTGGATTGATTACCACCGCAATCTCCGGACTCAAGCTGAGCCAGCTGGCGCTGTCGATCTCCGGACAGAACATCGTCAACGCCAACACCGATGGCTACAGCCGGCAGTCCATCTCCGCTGTCACCAGCACGGCGATGAAGACCGGCGCGGGCTTCGTCGGCACGGGCGTCACCGTCACCGACATCTTCCGCAACACCGAACAGTATCTGGTGGATCAGGTCAGCCGCGACATCTCCGTGCTGGCCGACTTCGATGCCTATCTCTCGAACATCAACCAGACCGACAACTTGCTCGCCAGCCCGTCCAGCAGCCTCTCCAGCAGCATGAACAACTTCTTCGACGCACTCAATGAGTCGTCGAATGACCCGGCCTCTCTGCTCGGACGTCAGCTGCTGCTGACCCAGACCAATATGCTGACGCAGAACTTCAAGAGCCTGGAGTCCAAGCTGCTCAGCCAGAATCTCGCTATCAACAAACAGTTCGACAGCCTGGCTGCCAACGTCACCACCATCGCGAAAGAGATCGCCCTGCTCAACGACGCCATCGGCAACTCGGTGGGCGCGACAATCGGCAAATACCCCAACGATCTGCTCGATCGCCGGGATGTGCTGGTGCGCGACCTCTCCAAATTTGTCGAAGTGGCGGTGGTGTCGCAGGGCGACCAGACCATCGATGTCTTCATCGGCGAGGGGCAGGGCCTGGTCATCGGCCCGACACCCAGTGAAGTGGTGTCCATCCCCGGGCCGATGAAGCCGGACCGCAAGGAGATCGCCTTCAAGGTCAACGGCGAAACCCGTGTGGTGACCAATCAGCTGACCGGTGGTGAGCTGGGCGGGCTGGTGCGCTTCCGCAAGGAAGCCCTGGAACCCGCGCTGGCCTCGCTGGGACGCATCGCTCTGGCGTTGTCCGATGGCATCAACAAGCAGCAGCACTTGGGCATTGATCTGGAAGGCAATCTGGGGAATTCGATTTTCACCGATATCAATGACCCGGTGTTGGTGAACAACCGCGTGCGTGGCGACGTCAACAATGCTCCGCCCAGCGATCGTCAGCTGTCCGTCACCATCGACGACATCAGCCAGTTAACGACCAGCAACTATGAGCTGAAGTTTCCCGGCCCGGGGCAGCAATACTCCGTGCTGCGCGAGTCCGATGGCAAGCTCGTGGCACAAGGGGTGCTCGGCGACAAGCTGCCGCACAAGATCGAGATCGATGGCTTTACCATCAACCTGACCGCCGGATCGTTCCAGGCTGGCGACAAGTTTCAGATCGAGCCGACCACCAAGGGCGCGAGTGACATCAAGGTGTTGATCACTCGACCCGAAGCCTTTGCCTTCGCCTCGCCGGTACGCACCCAGACCAGTGTCGGCAACCAGGGTGGGGCGTTCATCCTGCCCGGCAAGGTCACCGATATCGGCACGGCCGCGTTCACCACGGTGCCGGGAGAGCTGAGTCCGCCGATCCAGATCCGCTTCACCTCACCGACCACCTATGACGTGCTGGATTACTCCGACCCCGCCAACCCCGTGTCGTTACGCCCGCCGCTGAACAACCAGCGCTTCTCGCCAGGGGTGGTCAATGACGTGTTCCCGGATGATCCCGGTGGCACATCGATCAGTACGCTAGGCAGCGGTGCGGCCAGAGCCAATCTCGGCCTTCTTAACAATGGCTATCAGCAGGAGATGGTGACCTTGCTCACCACAGATCCCGTCAACGGCTATGTCACGGAGACCCGCGTTCAGATCAATCAGAATCAGACGGCCAGGCAGGTAGCCCAGCAGCTGTCCGGCCTCAAGGGCGTCAGCGCGAGCGCCGCCACGCGCATGCAGTTGTCCGAGTTCACCACCGATGGCAGCGGCACCCCGCTGACGCTCACCCTCAATGGCGTTGACCTGACTGACCCGCGCGTGATTCTGGAAGGGGCGCTGGTGCCTGAGCTGGTTCCCGATCCGCTGACGGCCGATTTCCTGCGTGACCGCATCAACAGCAACAAGACGCTGACGACCATGGGCATCTTCGCCGACAGCGATGGTGAACGGCTCACAGTGCGATCGACTACAGGGCTCGATCTGCAGGTGAAGGTCAGTGGCAATGCGGGTGATTCTGTGACAGTGCGCGATGGTGACCTGCACTCGGTCGTCGGCAGCAAGAATCTGAATGCGGGTGTTGATATCGCGGTCAATTCCAGCTTCGGCATCGACATGGGATTCGGCACCACCACGGTGGCGCTGACACCCGGGGATTACGCTGCACGCGATGTGTTGCGTACAGTGCAGAAGGATGTCGATAACGCCATGGGCGCAGGCGTGGTGAAGGTCAGTTTGAACGCCGCCGGCTTCATCGAGATGCGTTCCGCCCGCAGCGAGCGCACTCTTGTGGTCAGCGACATTACCGGGGGTGATCCGCTGGGCATCGAACCATTGCGCATTACCGGCCCGGATCGTGGCGCCTCGCCAGCGGTGTACGCCAGCGGTGTAGACGCCCGCGACGCCTTTGACTTCACTGCACAGAATGGGAATTTCATACTGAGCGTCGATGATTCCTACTCGGATTCGATCACGCTGAACCAAAATTTCGCGGCAGGTGATGGCAGTGCGCTGGTTGCCGATATCCAGGCGCAGATTGACGCCTCTGTCGGTGCCACCGGCTTGAGCGGACGGGTGACCGTGGATCTGGATGACAACGGGGTGCTGCGGTTTACCACCGTCAGTGAGGGAGCAGACTCCGCGATCAGCATTACCGCTGGCGCCTTGGTGCAGGATCTGGTGGTCACTGGCTCGGCGGTTGGTGAGCAAACTTCGGGTTCCAACGCGCTTCTCACCGGCAATGTCAGCATTACTGCCGGTTTCGATTTCGATGCCAATGGCCCGCATCAGTTTGAAGTCGCCGTCAACGGCGAGGACAGCGTTCTCGTTACGCTGACCGGCACTGCGGCAGACGCTGGTGAAGTGGTGGACCTGATCGGGAATGCAATCAACACCGCGCTGGCGACCGAAGGTTTTGATCCGGTCACTGTGGGTGTCGATGGTTCAGGGAAACTGACCATAGCGTCACAAGCTTATGGGCGCGACTCGCAGATTGCGATCAGTGAAGTACAGGGGACATATGGCGCGCTGTTTCAAGGCGTCAGCCGCGGCGTGGCGACGACCAGTGATTTCACGATTGGTGGTACGGTTGATGTGCAGCTGGCGGCCAACACCCGCCTGTTATCCGATCGCAGCAATGGTCTGTTTGGAATGGCACCTGTCGCACAGAGCAACTTCATGGGCTATCAGGTCAGCATCAACAGCGGCCAGGGGGCCAGCGGGGCACCCAAAGCCGGTGACACTTTTCTGGTGAGCTACAACACTGACGGCTCTGCCGACAATCGCAATGGCGCCGCAATGTTGTCCCTGAACAATGACCTGACGCTTTCCAATGGCAACCTGACCTATCAGGGCGCCTATGGTCAGCTGGTGGAGAATATGGGCATCCTGACCAGTCAGGGGCGCTTGAGCCAGGAGGCCAGCGAGACCTTGTTGCGACAGTCGATGTCGGCCCTGCAGTCGGTGGCAGGTGTGAACATGGACGAGGAGGCGGCGCGCCTCATTCAATTCGAACAACACTACAACGCGTCGGCCCGCCTGATCTCCATGGCCAAGGAAATGTTCGATGCGCTGCTGTCTTTATAAGCTGCTGTCTTTATAAAAGGGTAAGGTAAGGGATATGGGTCTACGACTCTCGACAATGCAAATGCACGCCACCGGTCTGGCCGGGATGCTTGACCTGCAGAAGGCGGTCAGCAGGACGCAGGAGCAGATTGCGGGCAACAAACGGGTGCTGACTCCTGGTGATGATCCTATTGCCAGCACCCGTATTCTGGCCTTGAATCAGGAGCTGGCGCTCAACGATCAATACAACAGCAATCTGGAGACGCTGACCAACCGCCTGCAACGCGAAGAGGTCGCGGTCTCCGGAGTCAGCGATCTGGTGCTGCGAGCGCAGGAACTGGTGACTCAGGCGGGCAACGGCGCCCTCAACAAGGAGCAGCGCGGCTTCATCGCCATCGAGATGCAGAGTCTGGTGAAATCCATGGCACAGATGATGAACAGCCGCGATGCCAGTGGTGAATTCATCTTCGCTGGCTACCAGGGTAAGTCCGAACCGTTCGTGCTCGGCGACGATGGCCGCTACCGTTATGTCGGCGACGAGGGGCAACGTTCCATCCAGATCGCCTCGGCTACCTCGGTGGCTTCCAGTGACTCCGGCAAGGAAGTGTTCGTCGACGTCAAGAGCGTGGTCAACACGGTGGTGGGGCATGCCAATACCAGCAATCGTGGTGTACCACCGGCCATCATTGGCGGTGAGCGCATCGTCGATCATGAAGCGTTCGCCGAATTCTATCCGGAGGATGTCATCATCGAATTTCGTCCGCTGGAAGAGGTGGACCCCGCGCTGCTGACCTACAACATCAAGCAAGCATCTGATGGGCGCATCCTCAAGGAGAATCAACCCTACCAGTCGGGCGAATTGATCGAGTTTGGCGGAGCGGGTGTGCGTATCTCCGGCGAGCCTGCCGTCGGCGATACCTTTATTGTGGAATCGAGCAACAAGAAGGGCCTGCTGACCAATCTGGAAGACTTCATTGTCTCCTTGAAAGACCTCTCTGACAGTGCCACCGACAAGCAGGAACTTGCACAGCAGGTCGCCAACACGCTCGGCAATCTGAACAACGCACAGACGACTCTGCTGGAGACGCGCAGCTCTGTGGGAGCGCGGCTTAATCTGGTGGAGGCCAGCCGCAGCAACAACGCGGAGTTTGAGCTGGTGATCAAGTCG
>JAUSMU010000195.1 GCA_030645995.1 Gammaproteobacteria bacterium
CTGACCCACGCAACTCATTGAAATGGCTTGCAATGTGGTTGTATCTACCCCGTTTATGGGGCGCTCCGGGCTGAAAAGAGCCTCAGAATAAGGTGTTTAAGAGGTTGGTCGCAAGGAAGCGGTTGAAAGTTTGGAGGGAGATGAAAATTGGTATGGTGAAGATTGAAACACAGGAAGGCGAGGCGGTCCCGCAGCATCTCTTGTGGAGATGGCTGCCCCGTGCGGTCTTGTGGACCGCTCCGAGGCGCGGGACGTGATCAGGCGACACGACGCTCCTGGCTCTCGCTGATCAGCTGGCTGGCTGCGCGCAGTAAGGCATTCAACGACGAAGACACAATGTCTCTGCTGGTAGCAACACCCGTGTAGCGGGTGGACTTGCTCTTCAGTTGAATATAAGTGACGGCCTCCGCATCGGCGCCCTGCCCCAGCGCGTGTTCGCCGTACTCCATGATTTCAAACTCGACGCCAGTGGCCTCCTTCAGCGCTTCGACGAAGGCATCCAATACGCCATCGCCCTCCCCGGTGACCGTCAGGTACTCGTCGAAACAGCGAATTCCTGCTGCGAAGGTCTCGCGGCCATTCTCATTGGCGCGCTGCATGCTGAAGCTGTCCAGCCGCACCGGGTTGGCATCGGAGAGATAGTGTTCTCTGAACAGCTCCCAGATCGTGTCGGGAGATATCTCCTGCCCTGTGTCTTCGGCTCGCTTCTGCACGACTCGCGAAAACTCGATCTGCAACCAGCGCGGCAAATCGAATCCAAACTTGCTGGCCAGCACGTACGCTACACCACCCTTGCCAGACTGGCTGTTCACCCGAATCACATCTTGATAGGTCCGGCCAATGTCACGCGGATCGATCGGCAGATACGCAATCTCCCAAGCCTCGCCCTCGGTGTACATGTCCAGACACTTCTTGATGGCATCCTGATGACTGCCTGAGAAGGCTGTGAACACGAGGTCGCCGGAATACGGCTGACGCGGGTGCACGTCGATCTGGGTGCAACTCTTCACCACGGTCACAATCTTGTCCATGTCGCTCAGATCCAGCTTCGGATCGATGCCCTGGCTGTACATGTTCATGGCCATGACCACGATGTCCATGTTGCCGGTACGCTCACCGTTGCCCAGCAGAGTACCCTCAACGCGATCAGCACCAGCCAGCACACCCAACTCGGCTGCCGCCACACCGCAACCACGGTCGTTGTGCGTATGCAGACTGATGATCACCGAGTCACGCTTGTTGACGTGACGGCAGAACCACTCGATCTGGTCCGCGTAAACGTTCGGCGTTGCCATCTCCACGGTGGAGGGCAAGTTCAGGATGGCCGGCCTCTCTGGCGTCGGTTGCCACACATCGATCACCGCGTTGCACACCTCCACCGCGAACTCCATTTCCGTCCCGGTGAAGCTCTCTGGCGAATATTCAAAAGTCCACTCTGTCCCTGGAGCCTTGGCCGCCGCCTCCATCACGGTCCGCGCGCCGTTGACGGCGATACCAATAATCCCGGCCTTGTCCAACTTGAATACTTTGTCGCGCTGCACAGTGGAGGTGGAGTTGTACACATGCAGAATCGCCTTCTTGACGCCCTTCAAGGCATCGAAGGTCCGCTGAATCAACTCCGGACGAGCCTGGGTCAGCACCTGAATGGTCACGTCATCGGGGATGCGCTTCTCTTCCACCAGGTAGCGCACGAAATCGAAATCCGGTTGCGAGGCCGCAGGAAAACCCACCTCGATCTCCTTGAAGCCCACTTCCAGCAGCAGATCGAACATCGCCTTCTTCTGGGAGACCGACATCGGCTCGATCAGCGCCTGATTACCATCGCGCAGATCCACGCTGCACCAGCGCGGCGCCTTGGTAATGACTTGATCCGGCCAGGTGCGATCAGGGATCGCGATAGGCTGGAAGGGTTTGTACTTTGTATGATCAAACATGATGTCTCCAGAACTGTTTTCAATGCTGGCTAGAATAGACAACTTGCAGGAGTTTTTCTCATCACATTTTCCAACCTATCGGCATTTAATTAGATATACTAACTAACATACAAACAAATATTAGGTTTTATGACCAATGGACAGACTCGACAAACGCATTCTGAAGGAATTACAAAGCAACGGCCGATTGACCAACGCGGAACTCGCGGAACGGGTCGGGCTGTCCGCCACGCCCTGCGCCAGACGGGTGAAGCAGCTGGAGGACGAAGGCGTCATCGATCGCCACGTCATCCTCCTGAACCCTTCGAAACTGGGACTGAAGCTGAATGCTCTGGTGCTGATCAGCATGGACAGACACACGCCCGACCGCTTCGAACACTTCGAGGCAGAAATCAGAAAACACCCGGAGGTCACAGAGCTTTTACTGATAACAGGACAGTCGGCCGACTATCTGTTGAAGGTGGTGGTGCCGGACATGGATGCTTACCAGGAATTCCTGCTCAACACGATCACCCGTATCGAGGGTGTTGCAGACGTCCACTCCAGCTTCATCCTGCGGCGCGTCATCGACTCCACCGAGCTGCCCCTGAATCACATTCCAGACGCAGCTCGTTGAAGTTCCGCATGCCTGACAGCACGACCTCAAAAGAAGTGTTTGACCTTGTCTTTGTAGGAGCGGCTCATCTTCAGTGAGGAACCACCGCTCAGCGTGAGATGAAACTCGCCATTGATATGGGAGGACACCTTCTCCACACGCTGCAGATTCACGATCGTGGAGCGGTGCACGCGCTGGAAAATGTTGGGATCGAGCTGAGCTTCCAGCTCCTTCATGGTAGTGCGCATGATGTGGGTCTGCCCCTGCACATGCACGCACATGTAGTCGCCAGCCGCATCCACCCAGTCGATGTCCTTCACGGGCACGAAGGTCGTCGAAGAGCCGTCCTTGATCGCCAGCCGATCCGACCACGGAGATTTCTCCTCACCACTGCGCAGCAGTTGGTTAATCGCCATCTCTGATTTACCGGTCAGGCCGATCACGATGTCGAGCAGGCGCTGCTTCTCGACTGCGGCATGCTTGCTCGACACCTGCTGCATGGCTTTCTCGACGGCCTGGCGCAGCCGATCATCCTCGATCGGCTTGAGCAGATAATCGATAGCATTGGCCGTGAACGCATCCACCGCGAAGGCGTCATAGGCCGTGACGAATACAATCATGGGCATATTGTCCTGCTGCAGTTGCTCCACTACCTCAAAGCCCGTCATGCCCGGCATCTGAATATCCAGAAACATCAGATCCGGCATGAACTCAGCGACAGCGGCCAGAGCTTCCTTGCCATTACGACAGGAGCCCACCACTTCGATCTGAGGAAATTGCTCAAGACGCATAATCAGACCCTTGCGGGCCAGCGACTCATCATCGACTACGATTGCTCGAATTTTTTGTCCGTCTTCATTCTGTTTCATAGGGAATAATAACCGTTACTTTGCAGCCTACAGGCTCTCGTGTGGAAAAAGTCAGCTCGTGTTCCGTACCATATATCTCTCGCAGGCGATTGCGAATGTTCTTCAATCCGACGCCACCAGACGTCGTGCTGTTACGTTCAACAACAGCCTTATAATCGGGAATCCCCGGTCCATCATCGGCTACTTCCAGGATCAGCCTGTCTTTGACAACTCGCGCGTTGATTTCTATCAACCCGCCATCAACACTTCTGGCTATTGCATGCTTGACCGAGTTTTCGATCAGCGGCTGCAGCAACATGCTGGGCACCAGCGCCCGCTCCGCTTCTTGCGATATATTTAAGTCGATTTTCATCCGCTCTTCAAATCGGACTTTCTCGATATCCAGGTAGAGCTTCAACGACCCGATCTCATGCGCCAGATCCACCTGATCCAGCGGATCGTGATCGAGAGAATAGCGCAGAAACTTGCTCAGCTTCGTCAACATGGTGTTGGCTGTTTCCGTATCGTGCTGCAGCACCAGCGTCGAGATCGCATTCAGCGTATTGAAAAGGAAATGCGGATTGAGCTGATACCTCAGCATCCGCAGCTGTGCCTCGTGGGCCAGCGCCTCTGAGCGCAGGTATTTTTCCTTTTCGAGCTGAAAGAACTGATAGTACTTGATACAGAAATACAGGACGCTCCACACCAGCAACAGTGAGAACGAGAAGGGCAAAACGCCGATGAACGAGACCCACCCATAGTCTGTCAGGTCCACCGAACTGCCTACTTCCGTGCTGGTGATCAGATTCTTGAATGGTTGCCACATCAAGGAGATGACAAGACAACCAACGAGAACCGCCCCCACACGAATCTGGGTCGACATATCCCAGACGTAACGGTACAGATAACGCAACAACGTGGTCAGCGCCATGCCGACCAGAGCATCCAGCGAGAATATACCAATGCGCGCCAACATGTACTCGGCTGGCACGAAGGTAATGTCCCGCAGAATCAGCAGGACCACCCATCCAGTCCAGCCCACCAGCTGCAAAATCCAGAATTGCAGACTGCTGCTCGGTCGCAGTTTATTGGCACTCATTCAGGCAGAATCCTTGAAGGCGCGCTTCCCTGGGATGACTGGCCTTTTGCTGCCGGACACATCATGTCCGGCAGCGGATTGGACATTAGGGCAGCAACGCAGCGACGGCGTCGCGCTCTTCGTTGAGTTCCTGCTCTGTCTTGGACATCAGCGCACGGCTGAAATCATTGATCGCCAGCCCCTGCACAATCGTGTACTGACCGTTTTCACAAGTCACCGGAAAGGAGTAGATCAGGCCCTTGGCAATGCCGTAACTGCCATCGCTGTGGATGCCCATGCTGACGATGCCGCCTTTGGTGCCCAGTGCCCAGTCACGCACGTGCTCGATCGCCGCGTTGGCTGCAGAGGCTGCGCTGGAGAGACCGCGTGCCTTGATGATTGCCGCGCCACGCTGCTGTACAGTCGGGATGAAGTCGGACACCAGCCAGTTCTGATCGACCAGATCTGTCGCCTTCTTGCCAGCAACGGTGGCGTGATGCACGTCTGGGTATTGCGTCGCGGAGTGGTTGCCCCAGATGATCATGCTAGCAACATCGGTGCTGTGCTTGCCAGTTTTGGCGGCCAGTTGGGCCACAGCACGGTTGTGGTCCAGACGCGTCATCGCGGTGAACTGCCCTGGATTCAAGTCAGGCGCATTGCGGTAGGCAATCAGCGCATTGGTATTGGCTGGATTACCGACCACCAGCACTTTGACATTGCGGCTGGCGTGATCGTTGATCGCCTTGCCCTGTACGGAGAAGATTGCCGCGTTGGCTTCCAGCAGATCCTTGCGCTCCATGCCCGGGCCACGCGGACGTGCGCCCACCAGCAGGCAATAATCTGCATCTTTGAACGCTACTTCCGGCTTGTCGGTCGGCACGATGCCGCGCACCAGCGGGAACGCGCAGTCTTCCAGCTCCATCACTACGCCTTGCAGCGCGCCCAGCGCGGGAGTGATCTCAAGCAGTTGCAGAATCAC
>JAUSMU010000205.1 GCA_030645995.1 Gammaproteobacteria bacterium
TTCCTTGATGCGCGGGTCGATACGCAGATTGAGCGTGGCGGTTTTGGAGGGGGTCATGGTGTGGTGCTTTGTGTTGTTGGAGTGATTGCAGTGTAACGCAGAAGTGATGGATGGCAAGGGGAGTTTGGTTTATGAGAAAAACGGCCGGAGTCTGAGAAAAACGTCCGGGAATTGGTACTTTCTGAGAAAAATAGCCGCTGGGGGTGTTTAAGATGGGTTCTTCAGGTCATTTCTGTCGAGGGCGGGCCCGCTCCCACAGGATGCATTGGCTCCTCGCGTCCGGATCAGCGCTATTTATTCAGCGCCTTGCGGCTTCAATTAGAATTTGAATGAGCACATAGCTCTCTGCAAGTGCGTATTCCTTCTTGTCAGACATTTCCCTCGCCAATGCCTCAATAGTGTCCGGCCGGGAGAACAATTTTTTCTCTAGGTATTGCTTTGTCTTCTGTGAAGCCAGAATGCCAACGTCGTGACCAAGTTTCATGGCACTTGCTTTGGTCTCATCAAAGTCCTGTTTTGCCATGAACCCTTTTGCGTAGAGTTCGTCACTAACAACTGGAATTTTAGAAAATGTTTCGATCAAGTATTTTATGTCGCTGGCGTCTTTAGGCCGTTTTTCAGCCGGCCGGTCTAACCAGGAAACAAGTTTCAGCAGGCACATTCCTACAGGAGAAGCTACCGGGACAATTATCTCCGGATCTCTGGAAATCACTACTTTTATGCTGCAGCCTGAGGCCTCTTCAAAACCCAGTACAGACATATTTACGGAATATTCAGGAGGCCAGCTGATGATTGACTCCGCTTTCTCTACAACTCCGAAGGGAATCACATCTATCTCCCAAGGCAGATTGTCGCCGCCCTGATAGTGAAGCTTTTGAAATTCTCTTTTGTCTGCAGTGAATCCTATACCGATCAAATATTCCTTGAGAGAGGAAAACTCACTCCATGATTCGACATTGATTCCAAAGTCGACATCACGAGTACCTCGCTCAATCTTGGCGCCGAATCCATGTACAAGAATCAGGTCTCGTGCCATGGCTCCGACCACCAGATAGCCGCAGTTTGTGGCTCTAGCTGCAAAATCTACCTTCTGATAGATTTCTCTAAGCCCGCTTGGCAAGCGATCGATCAACTCAATTGAAATATTGTTCAAGAATTCTCTCTGCTGCTTCCAGGTTGCGTGTGTTGCCCGTTTCGACCAAGTCTGCGTAAATGAGAGCAGGGGGAACCGTGCTCTTTTCTAAGTGTCCTTCGATGTTTTGCCAGAACTTCTCGAGCACCACAATTTCTGTATTCTCAGTATTGTTGGTGTTCAGCTTTTTCAGTTTCGCAGCTTGCAGGAAGTCATTTAATTTTCCTCTATCAAGGTATACAACATACTGCTTAGGGGTCAGGTAGTGAGTAAGCTTATATGCAGCCAGCTCTCCTCCCCACTGGGCACCATGGTCGACAGGATCGATGTCTGCATACCAATTCGGATTTTCTGTTGTATATCTGCCGAGAATCAGTTTTGGCTTTAGTTTCATCGGGTACTCCTCGACCCATTTGTTCAAGAGTACGTTTAGCCTGATGATCTTTTTCAACTTCGTATTCAAGCCTTCCTCTACAAACCCCAGGCTCGCCAAATCTCGAATAATCAAACCGATATTGCCTAGTGCCACTTGAGCGATATTGGCCATTCGCCTGTAGGGAGCATTTATCAAGTCAGGATCGTTGATGAGTGCGAAAATTACTTTCAAGCCAGTTGGTTTGAAGGCTGTGCCGAGGGTTTGTCGTTCCGGCCTCCATTCGTCATTTTTTCGGTTCCCCTTGATGTTGACGTATATGGGTGGTCTGCATATGAATGCATTTCCTGCGGCATCGATAAATTGGACATTCGCCTCCTTCAGTTTGGTGGCCAACTTGGGATTGATATAGCCCGCAATCAACAGGCGCTCATGTGGCTCTGCTGTCAGGCTCAGTTGTTGCAGCAGTGCGCCAACATTAAGGGTTGCAGCGCGTTGTTTTATTACCGCATGAAATTTCATGTCTCTTTCTGGCAGTTCGAGAATCGCGTCTGCGCTATCGCCACGCAGCGGCACCATGCCGGATTGCAGCACTCGCAGATCTAACCCGGTTTCCCTGTTGAAGGCCGTTATTGCCTTATGCAACAGTTCGCTTTCCTGCATTTTGCTTCTCTCCGGTTAGGGGTGGATGGTTAGGCTGGCATAGTATTGTTCATTTTATTGTGATGTTCAATATTTGTGAACATATTGAAAAAGTGAACGCGGAGCAATAAAGATTTACTGAGTCGAACGGGAGCGCCTTCCAGCACGTCCACTTACATTGTTGGTCACTTGAGATGCCAAAATGGAACCTCAAATCCTCATTCCCCTCTGCTCCGGCGTCCAGCGCGCGATATCGATCTGCGCGGCGCCAATGCCCAGGGAACGTACCCACTTCGCGCAAGCATCCAGCGTGCTCCAGGTCTTGATGCCGCCCGCGACGGTAGTGGCCGTGACGGTGGAGCCGGGTGTGTCGGCCTCGACGTGAAAAAGGCTACCATCGCCGATGATGCGGATCTTCTTCACCGCACCGGCTTCGATCAGGGCGCGCAGCATCTTCTCATTCATCGTCGGCCTGCCCGAAGAGAGACTGCTGCTCGGGAATCGAGATGCCGTTGGCCTCGCAGTGCTTGCGGATCAGCACCTCGATCAGATTGGCGATGGAGCGGTGGTCCTGCAGCGCCGCGATGCGGGCAGCTTCCTTGATGCGCGGGTCGATACGCAGATTGAGCGTGGCGGTTTTGGAGGGGGTCATGGTGTGGTGCTTTGTGTTGTTGGAGTGATTGCAGTGTAACGCAGAA
>JAUSMU010000206.1 GCA_030645995.1 Gammaproteobacteria bacterium
AACAGGGCTTTGGGTATTCAAAACGGCCGCCATGGGCAATACCGCTTTTGTAAATAATTTACATTGTGACCGGATTTTACCTGACTTCAAAGCCGGTTTTCAATGTCGGAAATTGACCTTATGTAGTTAAACTACAAAACACCTCAGCTATCGATTCCGTACAGAGCAAGCAGTGCCAACGCACTGACCCAGATCACTTGACTGCGGTTGAGCAGCGCCAGCAATGCCTCGATCTGCTGGCCAGCATAAGGCCCGAAGGCTGTCTCATCCAGCGCATCTTGGGCGTCGATCAAGACGGTAGTTGCCTCGCCGACAGCGCCAGCTTCTTCCCGCACCAACAGCGTTCGCTGGGAAGACCCCAGCGCCGCGAGCGCACAGGCATACACCACGCTCACTGCGCTGCGATCGAGATCCAGCAGCACCGCACGCAGCCTGGCAAACGCCGCCACGAAATCACCCGCAAGCGAGAAGGTCAGGCCGAGCAGACGCGCGGGAACCCATTCCAGCAGATACACGAGGCGCAGCACCAGCTCGCTGGCCGCAGCCACAGAATGCCCAGACACCCGGCTGCGATAGAGAAAACCAAGGTGATAGAACAGAGCGCCGACGGGGCCCAGTAACAGGTACCAGAAGATCACGGCAAACAACCGCTCGAAGAAACTGGAAAGCAGGAATCGACAGAACTCTTCGTGCAACCTGCTGCGATCGTCACAGTTATCCAGTGAAACCTGATGCCAACGCTGCTGCAGGAGCAGAAAGGCAGACTCGTAGTCGCCCCGGCGCCAACTCTCCAAATAGCGGGCAGTGAGCCCATTGACGTTCACATGATCGAACAGTGCCAGCAGCACGGCGACGTGTATCACCAAGGTCATCAACCCAAGCGCAACGCCATCGATCAGCACCAGCAGCAATCCAAGTGTGAGCGTGGGCAGAGCGAGAACCAGCAAGGGGTAGAGCCAGCGGCTCTGCGCGAGATGTGCGGGCAAACCACTGATGCGCTGCGCCAGCCAGCCCTGGAACTTCACAAACCATTTGTCATTGAGAACGTCGCGGTCACGGGTCCAGTAATGATTGATGATCAAGGCCAGCAATATGACCAGAAATTTCATGCAGTAGATCCTCCCTCGGCACACCGGGAGCGGTAGTGCTGCCAATCGAAACAGGGGCCCGGATCGGTCTTGCGATCGGGAGCGATATCACTGTGACCGACGATGCGCGCGGGCGTGATCTGCGGGTACGCACGCCGCAGCACGTCTGTCACCCGCGCCAGCTGGTCGTATTGAGCAGCGGTGAAGGGCTCGAAGTCAGTGCCCTCCAATTCAATACCTATTGAGTACTCATTACAATTGTCACGCCCACAAAAACAGGAAGCGCCAGCGTGCCAGGCCTTCATGTCGAAAGGGACGTACTGGGTGACCTCCCCATGGCGGTCTATCAGCAAATGCGCCGAGACGCGCAGCTGGGCGATCTCCGCGAAGTAGCTGTGCTCCAATGGATTCAAGCGATTGCAGAACAGCTCATCGATATGCCCACCCCCGTACTCGCCCGGTGGCAGACTGATGTTGTGAATTACCAACAGGTCAATCGGCGCGCCCTCAGGCCGCTCGCTGCAATTTGGCGAGGAGATCTGACGGGCGAAGCTAAGACGATGGTCGACGATCAAGGCGGTCTCCGATAACCGGGCAAATGCGTACTGATTCTATCCGGGCACTGCTTCGCAATCCATGACGGCGTGACATGGGCTTGCGCCCAGCTACCAATCACCCAGCCAATGGGACATAATTTCCTGCAACAACGGAAGCTTCCATTACCGCGTAACGCTATGCAGTCCAGCCAGACACAGGCCCCATGAATCAATCAGAGCAATCCCATCCCGCCCGCCCCATCGGTCTCTCCATGCTGATCATCAGTTGCGTCCTGGGATTGGGATTGTTGACGCTGTTCTTCGACAACGTGCTGGAGAGGCGCGCGAATCCCAACCAGAATCCCGTCAGCACCACTGGCAACGATGGCAGCGTCGAGGTCGAGTTACGCAGAAACCAGCAGGGACATTATGTCGCCAGCGGCTTCGTCAATGAGGCCCGCGCCGTGTTTCTGCTGGACACCGGAGCAACCGACGTCGTGTTGCCCGAAGAACTTGCGCAGACTGCAGGCCTTGAGCGCGGCGCTCCAACCCGAGCCAGCACGGCCAATGGCGACGTCGTCGTGTACTCGGCCATAATTGCCGAATTGCAACTCGGCGACATCCTGCTCACCGACGTGCGGGCGAGTATCAATCCAGCCATGACCGGCAACACCGTGCTTCTGGGCATGAGCGCACTACGCCATGTTGAATTCACCCAGCGCGGCGATCAGCTGACACTGCGCTACATCCCCTGAGCAGTCTCACAAGGAAGCAGTCGCAATGAACAACAAACTCCTTCTCCCCGCAGACCTGTCTATGACAGTCGCCAATGCGCTGCGCGAGGACGTTGGCGGCGGCGACATTACCGCCCAGCTGATCACCGAGACCGCAGTGGCCACAGCCCAAATTCTGAGCCGCGAACGCGCAGTTTTGTGCGGGACCGCATGGGTGAATGAAGTATTGCGGCAGGTGGACCCTGCGCTGCAGATCGTCTGGCACGCGCAGGACGGTGAGAATATTGAGCTGAACCAACGGTTGGCCACGTTGCACGGCAGCGCCAGACACCTGCTGACAGCGGAACGCTGCGCCCTGAACTTCCTGCAGACGCTCTCGGGAACAGCCACTGTCAGTCGCCACTACGCCAGTCTGGTCGCTCACACTGAAGTCCGCCTTCTGGATACCCGCAAGACTCTGCCGGGGCTGCGCACAGCCCAGAAATACGCAGTAGCGATCGGCGGCTGCCACAACCACCGCATGGGACTCTACGACGCTTTTCTCATCAAGGAG
>JAUSMU010000216.1 GCA_030645995.1 Gammaproteobacteria bacterium
ATCCTTGACGCCAGTCGTGATGGTGGCGCTGCATGTCGTACTGAAAGGCAGCGTGCGGGAAGGCGTGAACGTCAGCACGTTGCCTGTCACGGTGTAGTCCACGGTACCGGTAATGACGGTGCCGGCAGGACAGGACAGACTGAAGTTGGCAGGAATGATGGTCTGCGGATTCATCGCTTCGCTGAAACTGGCCGTCAGGCGGCGATCCACGGCCACCGCAGTTGCATTCAACAAAGGCACTGTTGAACTGACCGTTGGTGGAACTACATCAGGATTGGCGCCAGTGGTGAAGTTCCACACGTATGCGGCACTGAGTGTGTTACCCGTGGTGTCCCTGACGCTGCCTGCGACAGTCGCTGTACACCTGGTGTTGGCTGGCAGATTGCCACCCAGCGTCATGGTAGCGAGATTGCTGGCGGCGGTGTAACCGACGGTGGCGCTGATCGGTGTTCCCGTCGGACATGCCACACTGAAGGTGGTGGCAGTGAGAGAGGCCGGGTCCATTGCCTTGTTGAAGGTAGCGGTTATCACACGGGTATTAACCGGGACGGCAGTAGCGTTGACGAGAGGAGAGACAGACGACACCATGGGCAGCAACACCGCAGTGCCACCCTTGCCCAGGATCGGATCGCCACCACCATCGCCGCCACCACATCCAGTCAGCAGGAGGCCTGCAAACAGGGCGCACCAGACCAGGGGGCTGGAGCGTAACTTCATTTCAGGGTTCGTTTTCATTTTTTCCTCACATCCATAATATGGTTCCTGCAGATTCCAGGGAAAATCCTGATCCAGGCCATAAGCCGACCTGTCGTTCTGCACGAGTACTTTTTTTTGCTCCCGCCTAGTATCGGGAAGATGCGCGACGCGCTCTGTACGCTGGAAGACATACGTGGGGGAATTGTTTGCTGAACCGGTTTACGAGCCTGCGAAGTCAAACAACCAGTTGGTTGATTTCCATGATGGGGAGCAGAATTGCCAGCACAATCATCAGCACGACACCCCCCATGACCAGGATCATCACCGGTTCGAGCAGGGTGAGAAACACCGCAAGACGGCGCTCCAGCGCCTGAGTTTCCAGTGCGGCCGCGCGCTGCAGCATTTGCTCCAGCTTGCCGCTGGTCTCACCACTGGCCACCATGTGCACCAACAGCGGGGGGAAGATGCGTGGCTCGCCGAGTGCACGCGCCAGGCTGGTACCTTCCTGCACCCGGAGAATGACGCTTTCGACGGCCTCCCTCATCACCAGATTGGTAATGACCCTGGCACTGGATCGCAGCGCCGCGAGCATCGGCACGCCGCCCCCAAGCAGAATCGCCAGCGTACTGGCAAACCGTGCAGTGTTGACACTGCGCACCACGGCACCGAGCCAGGGCAGGTGCAACAGCCAGGCATCGCGCCGCAACCTGACTGCGGGATTGCGCAACGCCGTATGCACTGCGGCCCCGACGGCAACACCCCCTGCCAGCAGATAAGGCCAGCTGCCGCGCAGGAAATCACTCAGGGTAATCAGCCCTCGGGTCAGCAACGGCAGCTCCTGGCGGGATTGCGTGAACACCTGGATCACCTGCGGCACCACGTACACCAGCAGCCCGGTCACGATCGCCAGCGCCACGACCGACACCAGAATGGGATAGAGCAACGCCAGGCTGGTCTTCTGTCGAAGCGCCTGGCGAGCATCGAGATAATCGGCAAGGTGTTGCAGCACGACGGGCAATGCGCCGGACTCGGCGCCGCCGTGCACGAGAGCACGATAGAATTCGGGGAAGCTCTTCTCATAGGCACCGAGGGCTGCAGCCAGCGAGCTGCCAGCAGTGATTTCAGTCTTCACGCCAGTGAGAATTTCCCGGGTCAGCGGGCTGCTCGCCTCTTCCATCAGCGCATTCAGCGCCTGCTCCAGCGTCAGCCCGGAGGCCAGCAGCGTCGCAAGCTGACGGGTCACCATGCTCAGTTCGGCGGCGGAGAGACCGCGCGCCCACACCTGTCTGGCACGCTCGGCCGCATGCACCTTCTCCACCTGCGCGGGCAGCAGGCCACGAATTCTGAGCTGCAACCGCGCCTGCCGGGCAGTGTCCGCCTGAATTACACCGGAAACCGGGTTGCCATTGGCATCCAGCGCCTTGTAATCAAATGCTTCCATGTAGGCTTGTCACGCCCCTACTTGACGAGAATGTCGTTACGAACGGATTGCACACCTTCTACTTCCCGGGCCAGCGCAGCAGCTTCGTCGGTTTCTGCACGAGTTGACACAAAACCGCTGAGCTGTACGACGCCTTTGAAGGTTTCAACATTGATCTCGGCGGACTTCAGATTGTCATCGTTGAAGATCGCCGCTTTGACCTTGGCGGTAATCACCGTGTCATCGATGTATTCACCCGTGCTGGATTGGGTGTCTGTGGAACCGCAACCTGCCAAGGTCAAAAGGGCCGTAGCGACAAGAACAGTAAAAGCGGAGCGGAAGATATTCATGTGCGGATTCCTGAAGATGGGTATGTAGGCGCAGACAATAACTCCGACCAGCGACACCGATCTGTACGCTATCGAACACGGCAGCGACTACCAGTTAATGTCTGTTAACGCACAGACCCGACACTGACGCTCCTTCAATCTCAGCACTCAAATATCCAAGGAGTTGCTGCTATGAGACACAAACAAAAGACTGCCGCCCTGTCACGTGAATTCCATAACTTCGTGGCCGACATTGAAAGCTTGTTGAACGAAACCGCGTCACTGACCGGCGGTGAACTGGCGGAGGCACGCAGCAAGCTCCATGAGCGAGTGTCTGAAGCCAAGGAATCTGTCAACGTGTTGAGCCACGACATCGCTCGCCGTGCAGGCAAGAGCGCAGCCAGAGCCAATCGCGAAGTACACGACGAACCTTGGAAGGCGATTGGGAGCGCCGCCGCAGTAGGACTGTTGCTTGGTCTGCTGTTCTCACGTCGATGAGTTTCTTCCGCGCTGGCCAATCGCTGCAATCCACGCTGAGCGCCATGCTGACGCAGTCCGTGCTGCACGGTCAGCTGGCGTGGATCGAGCTGGCAGAAGAGAAGGACCGCGCTTTCAGCATGCTGGCGACCATGTTGCTGGGCTTCATTCTGCTGTTCTGCAGTCTGTTGTCGCTGAGCGCCCTTGTCATCATCGTCAGCTGGGAAACCGACTACCGGATTCTCACGATCATCCTGCTGACGATTGCCTATGCGGCCGGTACTGCCATGACCTGGCGACACTTCCTTGCGGTGGAAGACAGGGGCCACAAGGCCTTTTCAGACACGCGCAGGGAGCTTGGTGCAGATCTGGATCTGTTGCGCAGCAGGCTCGAACAATGAACCGCGCCACGGCCCTCTCCCTGCGGCGCCAGGCGCTGTGTCTGCGTCTGCAGGCCCAGCGCAGAGCGTTGCAATTGCAGGTTCTGGCTGCGGCACCAATGGCAGATGACGACTATCCGCGCAGCTTCACCATGCGCCTGCTGACGCAGCAGCCGTCCCTTGCCATTCTGCTGGCCACGGAAATTCTGCCGTTGCTGCTGAACCGGTTCCTGGGAAAATCGGCCTGCCGCAAGCGTCTCTGGTAAGTCACTGTTCGCTCTCGTTACCGTCATCATCGAAAAGGAAACACGACCATGCTGGAAACCGTCGCAATTGTATTAGTGATTCTGTGGGCACTCGGGCTGGTCTCGTCGTACAGCATGGGTGGGTTCATTCACGTCCTGCTCGTCATTGCCGTTGTCGTCATTTTAATCCGTCTCATCCAAGGTAAAAGACTCTAAAGGAACTCTGCCATGTCAATGCAAAAACTGCTCGCAATCGTCTTCATCGGCGCCGGTATCATGGGCCTGATCTATGGAGGCTTCAGCTTTACAAAAGAAACCCACGAGGCCGAACTCGGCCCCTTGAGCATG
>JAUSMU010000217.1 GCA_030645995.1 Gammaproteobacteria bacterium
GGGCGAGCACCGGAACCAAGGATCCGGCGGCTTCCGACACGCTGTATGCGGATGCGCTGGTGGCACCCGACTCGATCAACACGCTGCCGGAGAAAACCCTGCTGGCATTTGCCGATCACGGCCATGTCACAGGTGTGATGCACGCCGATGCTGCAGCGGCGCAGGAGACCATCGGTTTGTTCGAGCGTGAGGGAATCGATATCGAGGCGCTGGCTATGCAGCTACAAAGCGATGGCGCCGAGGCCTTCGTCAAGTCCTGGCGGCAACTGCTGCGGCGCATCGCCGACAAGAGTGCGGGGCTGGCGGCGCGCTAGGTCGCCACAGTCCTTCTCTGGCAGGTTTTACCTTTCTACTCTTCTCGGACTTTGCCTTCGAGATAGAGCCACTTGCCGTTCACCCGCAGAAAAGCCGAGTGTTCATGATGCACGTGCTCCACGCCGTTCTCGTCGAGATAGCGTGCCTTGAATTCCACTCGCCCGCGATCGCCCTTCTGCTCGTCATCGAGGATCGTCAGTCCAATCCATGGGATTTCTGCCACGTCGAGATCCTCGGCCATCACCATGCCCACGGTGTTGGGATGCCAGGTTGCATGCAGATAATCACCATATCCGCCGAGTGCGAAAGCGGTGTAGCGAGAGCGCATCAGCTGCTTGACGGTGCGCGGCGTTTCCTTGCCTGTGAGGAAGGGCTCGCAGCAGCGCACGAAGGGTTTTCCGCTGTCGCAGGGACAGGGTTTTGTCGACGGGTTTGTTGATATTGCGGATGACGGTGGCATTGAAACTACTCGGATAGATAGTTGACATTTTGATGCGGCAGCGCCTGCACGCAGGCGAGCAACAGGCTGGAAAATTCCAGCAGCAGTGCCTCGTCGCACACACGCTGTTGGCCCTGAAATTCCAGAGCAGTTCCGAACGGCGGCACATGCACAAACAGCACGGTGTCCAGGCTGTCTTGCGTCGTGCGCAGTCCCTCCAGTGTATACAGCAATTCTTCGCACAGGAAGGCGCCTGCATCTGTCGACACGCGCACGGGAATACCCAGCGCAGCCAGAGCATCACACAACGTTGTACAGTCGGCGCTGGCGGCTCGACACGTCGGACCACTCGACTCAATCACGCGGCCCTCGGGAAGCACGCCGTCGTTGTCGGCGCGTTCACGGCGCGTGTTGTTCGCCACAGTTTCCAGACGGAACACCCCCGGCCCGCCTTCGCCCATGCCGATGATGATGTCTGGGTGCCATGCGGCAACGATAGGGTCGAGCACGCGGTGCGGTGCACCCCAGCACACGGGAATCAGTGCGGCGCGCAACTCCCTGCCGGGGAAATGCCGTTGCGCCAGGGCACTGGCGGCGATCCACGAGGCGTTGTGCTCGCGGCCATCGAAGGGCTCGAAACCGGTCAGTAAAATCCGGCGTGTGGTCTCAGCATCCGTTGTCACTGATCCTGTTATCACTGTTTTCGAAGTCACTGGGAAAGCCCCACCGTCTCCACCTCGAACAACTCGCGCAGCAGCACTCGCCACTGTGCATACTGCTCTTCCACCGGCCCGGTCAGGCCATTGACGTTTTCGCTGAGTTTCAACACGGCAGGAGCTGTTTCGCTCACGAATCCCGAGGCTAGCGCGACGAATTCCTGTTCGAAAATCTTCGCCCATTTGTAGCGGTTGTAGTTCTGACTGAGCGCTTCGAAGCTGCCGCTGCCACTGAGCGTGCCCCCGGCGGCCGCGCTCGCCGCACTCTCCTCTTCCTCCACTACCTGATCGTGGGAGTACTGGCGCCAGACATCATAGGTCGGCTTGAGGTCGTGGTGCAGCGCGTCGTAATACTCATCGATGGTGTCGATGAAGACGTGATGGCGCGCGCGAATCTGTGCCACGTGCTCCAGCAGCGGATCGTTCGTGGCGGGCAGCCGTTGCAGCGTCAGCAGACCTTGCGCGTCTGGTTGCAGCAGCGAGCCGAAAGCCTCGGGTGAGAGATCGCCTGCGTACTTCATCTGCGTGAGTTGCGCCAGCGCCAGCAGTGCCTGCGAGTCCATGCTTTCCCGAACGGCGAGCAGGTCGTTGGCGATCTGCGCGTGCAGGTCCTGAAAGGGGTCTTCGAGATTGGTGGTGGTACTACGGTCGCGCAGCGAGGGCACGAAGTCCGGATAGTCGGCAACACCAGCGGCGTCCACATAGGTCTTGTTCAACCATTCTTTGCCGCTGCTGTCGGTGGCGCGCACCTGCAGGATGAGATTGGCGCCATCGGAACGCACGATGGTGCCCTGAATCAGCAGGTCCACCGAAGGGTCCGTCTCAGGAAGCACGCGCACGGCGCCCCACTGATTGGACGCCACCAGCGTGTTGCGCAGCACGACCGGCAAATAGTGCGTCTCGACTCGGCGGATCTCGGCGAATATGGCCGCACCGGCCTGGGTGATCTGTTCGTCGGTGGCGCGCGTGTCAAAGACCTGCACACCGATGTTCAGCAGCCGCTCCTCGGCTGGAGTCTGCGCCGCGACATTCAGCGTGACATTACCAACAGGAGGAGGCCCGACAACTTGCGCCGGTTGGTTCTGCGCGCAGGCCGTCAGCAGAAGGGGCAGCAGGGCCAGCAACAGGAAGCGCGGGGTGCGGTGGGCACCAAAGCAGAGACTGCTGAGAGTTGCGAGCATCATTGCTGAGGATCCGCCGCGCTGCAAACCTGCCCCCTGCTGAGTGTCTGCACGCAATTGTAACCCTCGGGCGGCGCCTCGTAGCGATTGAAAAAGGTAATCAGATTGAAGGGCGTGGAGTTGCGATCGTAGACGCTGGTGAGCATGCTGATGGTCTGTCCATCGGTGTCGAGGCTGAAACGATGCTCAATGGTCGCGCCTTCTGCCAGTATGATCTCGAACACCAGTTGCTGGCGATCCCAGCCACAGTATTCGGTCCCGTGCACACTCTCGAAAGTATCGTCGAGATTGTTGGATGTGCTGCAGATCAATGCCGCGTCACCCTGACGCTCGATGCGCACCTCGCCTCCGGTCTGCGTGATCCGCATGATGGTCTGGCGACTGATGAGCTCGGCCAGGCGCGCATTGGCGATGATGTTCCCGGCCCGGCGCCGCGAGCCACTCATGCTGTAACCACCAGCGTCGGTGCCGCCGCGCTGCATGTCCCGGTTGAGCTCGTCGATGGTACGCTGCAGCTCGGCCTCCCATTTGTCGCTGCGCGAGAAGTCCTTCTCCCAGCTGCCCGCGAAGTTGGGGCGCACCGGGTTGATCGGTCTGCCCGGCTCGTCGGCGGCGAAGCCTGCCGAACAGAGCAGCAATGCCAGCAAGGCCGTGCCGATCCGCAATGGAAGGGCTCTGAGTGTGGCTATCAAGGACATTCGCGATCTCAGCGTCATGGTTTCGGCAGGCCGGGGGGTTGAAGACTGTGGTTTGAGGCAGGCATTACGCGGTGCTCAGCAGCTCTGCGGCGATTCTATCCTGTAAGCCTGCTTTCTTCACAGTAATGAATCACTTGCATGATGCGACGAGGGGATGCCAATTGTAGCGACCTTGGGACATACTCAAGGTTTACCGTAACCTGGCCAGATACCGAGGAGCCCCGCTTTGACAAACAAAAGAATTCGCTTCAAGAAGGCTTTGCTAGGCCTGATTCGCTTTCAGCTGAAACTGGCCGCCGACGCGCTGCGCGATCTGCTGATGAGTCCGGTCAGCATCGTCTGCTTTCTGCTGGATTTGGTACTGCAGCCCGAGGAGGGCGACAGCCATCACCACCAGATGCTGATGTTCGGCCGCAAGACGGATCGCTGGATCAACCTGTTTGAAGAATATCGACAAGAGGGTGACACGGTGCAGGATGTGCAAAATTCGGAGCAGGGAAAGATATAGCGAGTACTGAAGATTAATGGTGCCCAGAAGAGGACTTGAACCTCCACGACCTTTCGATCACCAGCACCTGAAGCTGGCGTGTCTACCAATTCCACCACCTGGGCAGGAGGAGATAATGCAGGCGCGCACTTTAGCCAGAAGCTTCCGGGCTGTCAAT
>JAUSMU010000227.1 GCA_030645995.1 Gammaproteobacteria bacterium
CAGCGTGGCGCACCTTTGCCGACACCCACTCCGACAGAATCACCGTGCCAAAAATCAGCACGAACACCGTCGCCACCTGACCCCAGGCGAGGTTATTGATCGCCGCGTTCATCTGCAGGCCGATGCCGCCTGCGCCGACCAATCCCAGCGTGGTCGATTCGCGGATGTTGATGTCCCAGCGGTAGACGGTGATACCGGCGAACGCGGGCATGATCTGCGGCAGCACCGAATAAGCGAGCACCTGCATGTTGCCCGCACCGGTGGAGGTGATGGCCTCGACGGGCGTGGGCTGGATCTCTTCGATAGCTTCGTAGAGCAGCTTGCCGACAAAGCCGATGGAGCGCAGCGCGATGGCGATCATTCCCGCGAGCAGGCCGGGGCCGATCATCGTGACGAGCAGGATCGCCCATATGAGCGCGTTAATGGAACGCGAACTCACAATGACACCGAGCGCGAATGCACGCAGCGCCGGATGCGGCGTAGTGTTGCGCGCGGCGAGAAACGCGAGTGGAAACGCGATGATGGTGCCGAGGATGGTGCCGACAGTGGCGATATTGAGGGTGTCCCACAGCGGCAACATGAGTGAGCCGGTGATGGACCAGTCCGGCGGCACCATGCGCCCGATGAGGCTCGCGGCCTGCACGTGGGCGTCGGTGAGAAATTCCCAGATGGTGTTGTCGGAGATGACCTTGAAGCAGAGCAGAAACAGCATCACGCCGAGGAACCAGCCGAGCCAGATGGCATACTGCCGCCGTGGCGTGCGCCGCATCCAGATGGGTTGGTTGTTGCGTGTTTCTACTGGCATAAATGTTCTGCCTTGCTCCACTAGTGCTCGGTTAATAGTTTAACAAATTCAACTGGTTGCTGTTGCCATCGTGTTCGGTTCTGTCGCTAACGTCTAAAAATGCCTTGTTTAGAGGGATTTTCTCGAAAACACTGACGGAAAGAATCTGTAGCAAAGTGTAAAGTAATGCCTCGAGTTCAGCCCCACAACTGATTCCTCGAACACCAGCCCCATGTCGTGATTCGACACCGCAACCAGGCTCAGATCCGTGATGCCAGACTCACCGAGTTTGGAGAGGTCCATCTTCGAGCTGTTGAAGAACTTCCGGCACCTGACTCGGAGGCTTTAAGAGATCTCACCGGGAAGAGCGTATGCAAGAGGCTCAAGGGGACGGAACTCCTGGGTACCACCGTCCCGCACTAAACCCCAGCATCCGCGCACGCAACATCGCCCCTACCGCCAGATCATAATCCATCTTCTCCCCCTCCCAGCGCGTCACCGCCGTGTGGGAATCAATCTCCAAACCAAGCCCGTCATGTTCTCTCTCGATAGCTAGGGTTTCACTCGCAGCATCCTCAGCCGCTGCAAATTGCGGAGTAAGCGCCGTTGGCATAGCGCCTCCAGCCGGGGTGAAAAACTCGAACTGCTGCGCACCATGTTTCACAATCTCGTAACCCTCTTGATGCAACAGCCGATGGTGATGTCGACAGAGCAGTACAAGATTGTCGAGCCGCGTCTCGCCGCCATCGCACCAGTGCTGAACATGGTGTGCGTCCACGTAGCGGGATTCACAACAGCCTGGAAAGCGGCAACCGTGATCGCGAAGCTGCAGAGCGCGTCGAATGGATGGGGGGATGGCGCGGGTCTTGCGGCCGATATTCAGCACATTGCCGTTGGCATCCTCCAGCACTGGGACTAATGAAGCGTCGCAGCACAGGCGCTTGGCGGTGGCTGGTGACAGTGGCAAGTGGTGAGCGCCGCTCTCGATCGAGCAGTGCTGTTCATTGTTGCGTTCGATGTGAACCACCACCTGATATTTGTCGGCGGACGACAGCGACTGCAATCCTTCCTCCATTGTGCTCATCGCCTGCTCGGCCAATGCCAGCAACGCATCGACACGTTTCTGCGGGAACGTTTTTCCTGGGAAATTTGCAGCAGCGTCATCTTGGGTGACAGGTGGATTCTGTGCAGCGACCATCGCCTCCACGGCTTTCATGAAGACGGCGCCGTCTTCCGGTGCCATTCGGCCTCGCAGCACCAGCATCCCATCGTCGTCGAAGTAGCAGGTGAGTTCGCGCGCGTCGTACTGGCTCTCGGCGCAACGATTTTCCGTCAGGCTCTCGGCGCGGCGATATTTTCGCACCAGTTGCTCGATGTGTTGAGCGGTGCCATGAAGTGCCACTTGCAACAACATCTGCTCATTTTCCGGCGTCGCGGAACGGGTCATGGCGCGCACTTTGGAGTAGCTGATCGTGCCGCAGCGGAACGCTTCGTCGATGGCGGGCAGTGTCGACGAACTCTTCGCGACGCGCACTTTTTCACGCGCAGCGCCAAGATCAATGCCGCAGTGGTAGTTGAGCCAATGCGCTGGCGATTTGATGCCGTAGCCCTCCCATGCGCGCGTTCGATGAGAACGGCGAGCAGTGTCAGGAAGCGATGTTGAGCGGCGTTGATGTGCCCGGCAAGACGAGTAATCTCGTCGCTGAGCGCGGCATTGTCTTGTGGGATGAGAGCAAGAGACGGGAGCTGTGACATGAGACGATTCCTCCTTGGAAAGGCCACAAACGGGCACCTGAAAAACACTGACTATTTGTACATATTATAACCCTATCTAGATGATTTTACTGCCAAATATCTGCATATATTTTCACGAATAAACATTAATCCAGCGTCACCGCCATCCACAATTCTGGCCAGGCCGCTCTCAATTCTAAGATCATAAAGAGTGATGCGTTCAAAAAAAGCAGTGATGAGAGATTGGTACTCCTCGCCCGCTGCCACGGCGCGAAATGCGTTGACGAGTGCGTTCAATTCAAGGCATCGCGTTTCAAATAGACGCCAAATGAAATCGGCTGAAAAGCTGCGTCATAACTGGGCTTTAGCATCTGCATAATCAATTTAACAGGACACTACTGGTGCTATATAGGTAATGAATTTGAGGTGTGGCGGTAAATGCATCACCAGGTGCTCAAGTAGGTTCCGGCACCTGGGCCTCCAAGAAACTTCCCTCGATTCAGTTGTAAAGGATTTCTTTACAACTGCCGCCGATGGAAAGCGATAGAGCATTGCTTTTTCCAGGCGGTGAAAAGCAAGATTCAATCCCAGCTTCATTTTAATGTATGTCGATTCTTCGGACTGGCCGAGAAATTCATCAACGCTACCGACCTTCCAACCAGCGGCTTCCAGTTTCTTTCGTTCATTATCATGATTGGCTATATCCCCGACAGCACAAAATCCACAGCCGCAACAATCTCGGAGCGAAGCGCTGACAGATCATAAGATTGAGCGCCGAGATGGCTGCGATCAATCCCTGCAAGGTCTTGAGTGATCGCAAAGAATGTCTCGCCATCAAGCGCGAAGGACGGGTTCAGTCTCGACAGGCTCATGGGGGCTGCGATCTTGGCGGGGGAGAGGGGTATGACCAGCGTTGTTTTCAGGTCGCTCAGCAAGTCGCTTTGAATATCCAGCAGGTAAGGGTACTGGTTTCGAGTGATGGGGTTGGCGTTCTTGTAGGCAAAAAATTGCGCCATTAGAACTTCCTTACGCTGTCGCTGAACGTGCCATTGGATTCAAC
>JAUSMU010000234.1 GCA_030645995.1 Gammaproteobacteria bacterium
ATTGAAGTCGTTGAATTCGTTGTAGCCCTCGATCAGCTCCAGCAGTTGCCCCTGCCGCTGATCCCGCTCGCCCGACATCAACATCCACAAATCCTGGATGGCCGGCCCGGTCATGGTGTCATCGAAGTCCACGAAATGCGGTGCATCGGTGCGCCACAAGACATTGCCCGGATGGCAGTCGCCATGAATGCGCTGCAGTCGCGTCCCTTTATTACGATCAAACACCGCCTGCAGCCTGACGATCAGATCATGACTGAGGGTTTCGTAGGCGCGGATCAGTGAATCCGGAATGAAGTGATTGCCCAGCAGATACTCGCGGCTCTCGATCGCGAGGCGCTCGACCGTCAAGCCGCCGCGATGCATGAAGGGCCGCGTCGCCCCTACCAGATGCACGCGGCCGATGAAGCGCCCGAGCACGACCAGATTATCGGGATCGTCCAGATCGGGCGCGCGGCCAGCCAGGCGCTCGAAAACCGCGAAGGAGAAACCATCGAAGTCATACAGCGTCTCTTTGCCATCCAGCGGTAACGGCGGCACCACCGGGATCTCCAGGTCAGCCAGCTCAGTAGCAAAGGCATGCTCTTCGAGAATCTGCTCGCGGGTCCAGCGTTGCGGGCGATAAAACTTCACGATCACCGGAGGGCCATCCTCGACCCCCACCTGATACACACGATTCTCGTAGCTGTTGAGAGCGAGGATGCGAGCGTCAGTGCGAATGCCCACGCTCTCGACGGCGTCCAACACACATTCGGGGGTGAGCCGCTGATAGGGGTGTACGGAAAGTGATGGGGGTTGAGAGTCTGACGCCGATTCGCCGAGCAAATCATCCTGAGTGTGAGGCATGTAAAGTCCTGATCGAGTTTGCGCGGAGTATACTGTAAAATCCGCGCGCTTGTTCGCGGCCACCGGCGTATCAGGTGAGACCACCCGTTAAATTCAGCAGCGCTGTGAAGGCGCCGTCATTGAGGAGCAATTCTTGAACCACCAGCAACTGCAAGCCAGACAACAGGAATTACGAGCACAGTACCAGAACGTCAGCGCTCAGAAGCTGAACCTGGATTTGACGCGCGGCAAGCCTTCGACGGAACAGCTGAATCTCAGCGACGAACTCGACGGCATCCTCGCTGGCAATTACATGTGCCAGGACGGTTCCGACAGCCGCAACTACGGTGGCATCATGGGTATTCCGGAAGCCAGAAAGCTGGCGGCTGAGTACCTGGAGACTACGCCCGCGCGCACCATGGTCGGCGGCAACAGCAGTCTGCAATTCATGTATCAACTGGTGACCAGCGCCCTGTACCACGGCGTGCGCGGTGGTGACTCTTCCTGGCAGAAGGAAGCCGCAGCAACTGACGGCACGGTAAAGTTCCTGTGTCCTTCACCCGGCTATGACCGTCACTTCGCCATCTGCGAGGCGCTCGGCATCGCCATGATTCCGGTCACCATGAATGCGGAAGGCCCGGACATGGACCAGATCGAGGCGCTGGTGAAGGCCGACCCGCTGATCAAAGGCATCTGGTGTGTACCCAAGTATGCCAACCCCGACGGCGTGGTTTACTCTGACGCGGTCGTCCGCAGAATGGCGCAGCTTGGCAAGATCGCCGGTGCCAATTTCCGCATCATGTGGGACAACGCCTATGCCGAACACCATCTGGTGGACAATCCTCCGACGCTGGCCAACATCCTTTCGTTGAGCGAAGCAGCTGGAACCTTGGATACCGTGCTGGTCATCGGCTCCACTTCCAAGATCACACAGGCCGGCGCAGGCATTTCCTTCATCGCGACCTCTGAGGCCAACCTTGCCAGTTTCGCTGAGCAGCTCGGCATCGCCACCATCGGCCCGGACAAGATCAACCAATTGCGCCACGTGAAATTCCTCAAGGATATGCCCACGCTGCGCGCCCTGATGCAGCGTCACCGCGCGATCCTGGAGCCGAAGTTCAAGGTAGTGTTGGAGCAGTTAGACAAGGGACTGAAAGGTAAAGTCATCAATGGCAAGAGTCTGGGGGACTGGACGACGCCTCAAGGCGGCTACTTCGTGCTGTTCAACACCCAGCCCGGACTGGCTGACAAGGTAGTGAAACTGACAGCAGGAGCAGGCGTGAAGCTGACTCCAGCGGGCTCCACTTACCCCTACCGCAAAGATCCTGCCAATACCAATATCCG
>JAUSMU010000235.1 GCA_030645995.1 Gammaproteobacteria bacterium
TCCGCATTCATGGTGACCGGAATCATGGCGATGCCGAGTGCCTCGCAGATGGCGAAGTGACGGTCATAGCCGGGTGAAGGACACAGGAACTTTACCGTGCCGTCAGTTGCTGCGGCCTCCTTCTGCCAGGAAGAGTCAGCACCACGAACGCCGTGATACAGGGCGCTGGTCACCAGTTGATACATGAATTGCAGACTGCTGTTGCCGCCGACCATGGTGCGCGCGGGCGTTGTCTCCAGGTATTCAGCCGCCAGCTTTCTGGCTTCTGGAATACCCATGATGCCACCGTAGTTGCGGCTGTCGGAACCGTCCTGGCACATGTAATTGCCAGCGAGGATACCGTCGAGTTCATCACTGAGGTTCAGCTGCTCCGTCGAAGGCTTGCCGCGCGTCAAATCCAGATTCAGTTTCTGGGCGCTGACGCTCTGGTACTGTGCTCGTAATTCCTGTTGTCTGGCTTGCAGTTGCTGGTGGTTCAAGAATTGCTCCTCAATGACGGCGCTGTCACAGCGCTGCTGAATTTAACGGGTGGTCTCACCTGATACGCCGGTGGCCGCGAACAAGCGCGCGGATTTTACAGTATACTCGGCGCAAACTCGATCAGGACTTTACATGCCTCACACTCAGGATGATTTGCTCGGCGAATCGGCGTCAGACTCTCAACCCCCATCACTCTCCGTACACCCCTATCAGCGGCTCACCCCCGAGCGCGTACTGGACGCCGTCGAGAGCGTGGGTATCCACACGGACGCTCGCATCCTCGCCCTCAACAGCTACGAGAATCGTGTGTATCAGGTGGGTGTCGAGGATGGCCCGCCGGTGATCGTGAAGTTCTATCGCCCGCAACGCTGGACTCGCGAGCAGATTCTCGAAGAGCACGCCTTTGCCACTGAACTGGCCGACCTGGAGATCCCGGTGGTGCCGCCGCTGCCACTCGATGGCAAAGAGACGCTGTATGATTTCGATGGTTTCTCCTTCGCGGTATTCGAGCGCCTGGCTGGCCGCGCGCCCGATCTGGACGATCCCGATAATCTGGTCGTGCTCGGGCGCTTCATCGGTCGCGTGCATCTGGTAGGGGCGACGCGCTCCTTCAAGCATCGCGGCGGGTTGACGGTGGAGCGTCTCGCGATTGAGAGCCGCGAGTATCTGCTGGGCAATCACTTCATTCCGGATTCACTGATCCGCGCCTACGACACCCTCAGTCATGATCTGATCGTCAGGCTGCAGGCAGTGTTTGATCGTAATAAAGGGACGCGACTGCAGCGCATTCATGGCGACTGCCATCCGGGCAATGTGTTGTGGCGCACCGATGCGCCGCATTTCGTGGACTTCGATGACACCATGACCGGGCCGGCCATCCAGGATTTGTGGATGTTGATGTCGGGCGAGCGGGATCAGCGGCAGGGGCAACTGCTGGAGCTGATCGAGGGCTACAACGAATTCAACGACTTCAAT
>JAUSMU010000242.1 GCA_030645995.1 Gammaproteobacteria bacterium
CTTGAAGGCCTGCGTGTAAAGCTCGGCGATCTCCCAGGCCGTCATGCCGGTGCGCCGTGCGCCAGCCAGCATCTTGTCTTCGCCCGAATCGGCATCGGAGACAAGGTGCCCGACGTCCGTGATATTGACGACATGCTTCACACGATAGCCGTTGAACTCCAGCACACGTCGCAACACATCTTCAAACAGATAGGTGCGCAGATTGCCGATGTGGGCGTAGTCATAGACCGTGGGGCCGCAGGCATAGAGACTGACCATGCCGGGCTGCAATGGTTTGAACTCGCGCAACTCGCGGGACCAGGTGTCGTAGAGGTGAAGCGTCATGGGGGGCTCTTTCAGAAAGGCATACGTTCACAGAGGCATAGGTTCAAATCAGCAATGGCGTCATCATAAGTTACGCAGTTTGGTACCGGCAAGCACCGCGCTGGCACCGAGATAAATCATGCCGCTGACTCCGTTCTGCACCCGTGACAGGCGCCTGCCTTGCACCAGTGTGCCCAGCCAGCCGGAAAGCAGCGCATAGCTGGTGTCGGAGACCACAGCCAGACACCAGAAAATCGCCGACAGGAATAGCACCTGCGGCAGGTACGCCGATTCTGGGGACACAAACTGCGGCAGAAAGGCGCTGAAGAACAAAATCGTTTTGGGATTGGTGAGGGATATCCAAAAGCCCCTTTGCAATGAGCCAAGCGCGGAGAGAGGCGATGCACTCGCCCCCCTCCACGCATTGCGCAGATGCCGCATGCCAAGAATCAACAGCCAGACAACGCCGAGCCACTTCAGCACCAGAAAGCCCGAACTGAGCGCCTCGACGAACCACGCCGTGGCCACGGCAGCAATCGCCAGCTGCGCAAGCATGGCGAGGCTGGTCCCCGCCACCGTCTGCAGCCCGCGCACTCTGCCATAGGCGATGCTCGTGGACACAATTGCCAGCACGTTGGGGCCGGGCATGATGATCAAGCCAGCCGAGAGAAGGATAAACAGTGTGATTTCCATAAGAAAGTTCCGAGCAGAAAGCCGCGCTTAAGCGCCCAGCAGATCCGGGAACAAACCCTTGAGTCCGCCCGCAATAATTTCAATGGCGATCGCCGCCAGAATCAGCCCCATGATGCGCGCAAACACATTCACCGCCGTCTGGCTCAGGTAGCGGGAAATATACTTCACCGAGCGGAACGCCAGGAACAGCAGCGCGCACACGATAAAGATCACCCCGCTGATGATCAGGTAATGCAGCAGACCCGGCTCGCGGTGCGCATAGAGAATCACCGTACTGATCGAACCTGGCCCCGCCAACAGGGGAATTGCCAGCGGCACCACCGCGATCGATTTCATCTGCTCACTCTCCAGAGCCTCTTCATCGGTGCGCTTGATGCCGTTGTTGGTCTTCGCGTGCATCATCGAGATCGCCATCAGCAGAATCAGGATGCCACCCGCCACACGGAAAGAGCTGATGGTGATACCGAAGAATTCCAGGATGGATTCGCCAAGCAGCAACGCCGCCATCAGAATCAGAAACACCGCGTAAGTGGTGGTTCTGGCAATGACGTTGCGCTCGGCATCGTTGAGGCCGGTTGTCAGCGAGATGAAGATCGGCACCGTGCCAATCGGGTTGACGATTGCAATCAACCCGATCAGCATCTTGGTGTATTCCGTGTACTCAATCATCGCAACCTGTCACTCATCAAGTTCACCTTATTTTGAAGATCGCACCATCGCGCCACCGCCGGAGACCACGGCACCGAATACATTGCCCTTGGCATCTACCGCGACACCTTCGGGATTCGAACCATTCGGATAGGCTTCCACAGTGCCGAGGATGAAGGAATCGACGATGCCTGTCAGCAGACTGCCGACGCGAATGCCGGGGCGCCAGCCAGGGTTGCGGATCTCGTCGAACTCGGACTCGGAATCTGCCACATAGATCGTGTCGTCATCCGTGATGTAGATGCCGCTGGGACGACTGAAGGTTTTGAACTCACCGATATAATTACCGTCGAGATCGAATATCTGCAGACGGTTGTTGCCGCGATCCCCCACCACCAGCCGATTGTTCGAATCGATATCCAGCGCGTGCGGCGTCCTCAATTGTCCCGGGCCGGAACCCAGACTGCCCCACATCTTGATCAGGTTGCCGTTGCGGTCGAACTTGACGATGCGCGCCACGGTGTCCGCCGCCGCATCCGGGTTCTGGCCACTGTGACCATCGCCCACGTAGATATTGCCATCGGCATCCGTCACCACATCACAAGGCTCGCTGAGCAGCGCATCGCTGCCATCGCCCTCGACACCCGGTGTGCCCAGCGTCAACAACAGCTCGCCACCGGGGCTGAACTTGTACACTGCGTGGCCTTTGCCCTGCGTGACAGGATTGTCGGCACGTGGTCCTTGTCCATCGGTCACCCAGACATTACCGTCGCGGTCCACATGCAACCCGTGCGGAAACAGAACGACGCCTCCGCCCAAAGTGGCGACGACTTCGCCTGCCGGATTGATCTTCACGATAGGGTCGAGATCGGAACCGATGCAGCTGTTGCTGCCGCAGCGATCAATCGCCCACAGATGCACGCC
>JAUSMU010000272.1 GCA_030645995.1 Gammaproteobacteria bacterium
GGTATGGCCGACCATGTCGCCATTCGCATAGTTGCAGATGATGGCGTCGTAGGTGCCGGAGTGAATCGCCTCGACCAGCTTGTCTGTCACTTCGAAGGCGCTCATTTCCGGCTGCAGATCGTAAGTGGCGACTTGCGGAGAGGGGACCAGAATTCGCGTTTCGCCCTCGAAAGGCTCTTCGCGGCCACCGCTGAAGAAGAAGGTGACGTGGGCGTACTTCTCGGTTTCGGCGATGCGCAACTGCGTCTTGTGCAGCCGCTCCAGATACTCGCCCAGCACGTTGTCCATGGGCTGGGGCGGGTAGGCACAGGGAGCCTTGATATCGGAGGCGTATTCGGTGAGGCAGACGAAATCGCCCAGCACGGGTCTGCGGGCGCGCACGAAGCCTGTGAAGTTCGGATCGGTAAAGGCGCGAGTCAACTGGCGGGCGCGGTCAGAGCGGAAGTTCATGTAGATGACGGTATCGCCGTCTTCGATGTGAACTACGTCGGCGTCGCTGGCGGCGATGCAAGTGGCTTTCACGAACTCGTCGTCTTCGCCGCGGGCGTAGGCGGCCAGCAGTCCTTCTTCCGGAGTCGCTGAGCGGAAGTCTGCCTTCGCGGCGGTCAGCAGGTCGTAGGCGGTTTGCACGCGATCCCAGCGGTTGTCGCGATCCATGGCAAAGTAGCGGCCGATGATGGAGACGATGCGGCCGCCGCCTTCAAACAATTTCTCCTCGGTTTTCTTCAGTGATGCCAGTGCGCTGCGTGGCGGTGTGTCGCGGCCGTCCAGAAAGGCATGGACGTAGATCTTCTCGGCGCCGCGTTGTTCGGCCAGGTCGATCATCGCCAGAATCTGATCTTCATGGCTGTGGATGCCACCCGGGGAGATGAGCCCAAGGATGTGCACGGCCTTATCCACCATGATGGCTTTGTCGACGGCATCCACCAGTGGTTCGTTCAGGTAGAAAGTGCCGTCTTCAATCGCTTTGTCGATGCGCGTCAGGTTCTGGTACACGATGCGTCCCGCACCCAGATTCATGTGCCCGACTTCGGAGTTGCCCATTTGTCCGGTCGGCAGGCCGACGGCGGTGCCTGAGGTAGTGATCAGGGTATGCGGGCAGCTATTCCATAACCCGTCCCAGACTGGCGTGCGCGCGGCGCTGATGGCGTTGTGTTCGGTTTCTTCACGATGACCCCAGCCGTCGAGAATCAGCAGCAGGGCAGTATTTTTGCGGGCAGGCAGGGCAGAAGAAGTCATGTCTGTGAAACGTCCAGTTTTGCAAGGGTTGTGTGTCAGAGTTGGCGGTGCCGGGCATTATCCCGAAAAGCGCGATCCATAGCGAGAGTCAAGGCTGGCTCCGGGCAGATATTGGCGTGTATACTGCCCACCTTTTTTGCATGGTATGGCGCCTTTCATGGGTTTGCCGACCATCTGCGCGGCACCCTCCGGGAGTGCTGGAGAGCTGTCTGAATTATGGCGCAATTTATTGAATTTGTTGGTAATCACTGGATTCTTTCAACCGTCTGGGTGGGCCTTGTTGTTGCCCTGGCACTACACCGTACGAAGTCTGCCGGGGAGTCTGTGAGTCCTCAGCAGGCGGTGATGCTGATCAACCGCTCCAATGCAGTAGTCCTGGATATACGCGACAAGAAGGACTTCGATGCAGGGCACATCGTGGACGCGATCCACATCCCGCTGAGCAAGCTGGACTCGCGGATTACCGAACTGGACAAGCACAAGTCTGTGCCAGTCGTGGTGGCCTGCCGGTTGGGGCAACATTCCGCCGATGCCGTGAAGGCGCTGCGCAAAGCCGGGTTTACCCAGGTGTTGCGACTCGCCGGGGGCATGATCGAGTGGCGCGCACAGAATCTTCCGCTGGTGCAGAAGTAAGCAGTTTGCAAGTGCTGTCCCCTTCCTGCGGGAAGGTATTTAGTTCGACCTTTTGACATTCACCTTATCAACCACTGAAAAGCGATGCAGGAAAAGAAATGGCAGACAATAACGTAGATCAGAACAACACCCCCGCCCCTTCAGCTCCCGAGGGTGGCGCTGCACAGGACGCCGCACCTCAGCAGGCTTTCGCTCTGCAGCGTATTTACCTGAAGGATGCATCGTTCGAATCCCCCCGCAGCCCGGTAGTGTTCCAGGGGCAGTGGGCGCCGAAAGTCAGCTTCACGCTGAACAGCAAGAGTGCCAGGGTCGCTGACGGGGTTTTCGAGGTGGTTCTGACCATCACTGTGGAAGCAAAAATCGAAGAAGCAGCAGCCTTCCTGGCGGAAGTGCACCAGGCAGGTATCTTTACCTGTGTTGGCATGACCGAAGGCGATCTGGAGCACGTGTTCGCGGCAGTCTGCCCGAACATCTTGTTCCCTTACGCCCGTGAAGCGATTGACTCCCTGATCGTCAAGGGCAGCTTCCCGCCCGTGAACCTTGCACCGGTGAACTTCGACGCACTGTACGTTCAGACCAAGCAGCGTCAGGCAGCAGAAGCGGCGGCAGCTCAGCCAGCCAACTGATACCCCTGTGGGAGCGTGCCTGCACGCGATTGGTTCCTGAGTTGGGCCTGATCGCGTGCAGGCACGCTCCCACAGCCGTTCATTCTCCAAAGGCAAAATCGAGCTGGCGCAGCGCCTCGTAGACCACGATGGCCGCCGTGTTGGAAAGATTCAGGCTGCGGCTGCCGCTGCGCATGGGGATTCTCAGCACCTGCTCTTGCGGCAATGAGGTGAGTATCTCCGTCGGCAGTCCGCGCGTCTCCGGTCCGAACACCAGTATGTCACCGGCCTGAAAGGCCACATCGCAGTAACTTCTCTTTCCCTTGGTGCTAAGCGCGAAAATGCGCCCCGGCAGGTTTTTTTTCCGGAAATCTTCCCAGGATTCGTGCAGGGTGATGCGCTCCACCTCGTGGTAATCCAGTCCTGCGCGCTTTACCTGTTTGTCGTCAATGGAAAAACCCAATGGCTTGATCAAGTGAAGCCGGGTGCCAGTATTGGCGGCCAAGCGAATGATATTGCCGGTGTTTGGAGGTATTTCGGGTTGAAACAGGACGATGTGCAACACGAGAGAGGTTTCTACCTTTGGTCGGATGGTCGCTATCTGAGACCAGGGTTGTCCGCAATCCCCTCTACGAGGGGTAGCAGATTGGTTGGAATGCAAATCCAGGTCTGTGAAATTGTTCAATATTTAATCTTATGAATCTGTCGGGCTGAATTGGGTTGTGCGAAATTTGACCCCAAATGTACCCGTATATGGCAGATTTTTTTATAGAATTTATAGA
>JAUSMU010000286.1 GCA_030645995.1 Gammaproteobacteria bacterium
CCTGATCAATATTTCCGGACTGTCCATCGGCATCGCCTGCTGCATGATTCTGGGGTTGTACCTGACTCATGAACTGACCTATGACCGACATCACCCCAACAACGAACGCGTCTTTCGTATCGTCAATGAATTCGGACTGAACGGTAATGTGGACTACGCCGCCGTCACCTCCACGCAGCTGGCGCCACTGCTGCAGGAGCAGTATCCCGAAGTGGAATTGGCGGGTCGCCTGCAGTCCATGCCCTCGCCCCGCTACCTGCTGCGCACGACCGATAATCAGGGCTTCTACTGGGAGGACCTCTACTCTGCCGACAACAGTATCTTGAAGATACTCGGCCACGATGTGCTCTATGGAGACATCGACACAGCATTGATTGACCCCACCAGTATGGCTGTCAGTGAGTCCTTCGCGCGCCGCTACTTCGGCGACAGGAATCCACTCGGCGAAACGATCCTGACCGATATCAGCGCCTATCGCATCGACTTGGTATTCGCGGACCTGCCCGCCAATTCCCACATGAAGTACGACGCGCTGCTCTCCTACAACCGCATCGCTCAACCCGAGGGTATCGCTCGTCGACAGGCACTGTGGAACATCGGCGCCTACACCTATGTTCTGATGCGCGAGGGTTACGACGCGAGTTCGTTTGAAACCATCTCCAATAGTTTTTTCGAAAACAACATGGCCGAGATGGCGAGAACAATGAACATCAATGCCGTCGTGCGCTTCTTTCTGGAACCTATCAGCAGCGTGCACTTGAACTCGACAACCACCTATGACCGTCCACGCGGCAATCTCTTCTATGTGTATGCGTTCGCCGCGATCGCAGTCTTCGTGCTCAGTGTGGCGTGCATCAATTACATGAACCTGGCCACTGCGCGTTCGACTCGACGCGCCAAGGAAGTTGGCATGCGCAAGGTGCTCGGAGCGACCAAAGGACAACTGATAGGACAGTTCACCGGAGAATCGGTGCTCTACTCTGTCATCTCACTGCTCCTGGCGCTGCTGATTGCGTGGGCCGTCATTCGTTTCACCAGCTTGACGGTGCTGCTGGATGCTCCTTTATCGATGGCGATGCTGTTTGCCCCCGGAGTGATCTCCACGTTGTTGCTGGGAAGCGTACTGATCGGAATATTTTCGGGTCTGTACCCCGCTTTCTACCTTTCGACCATCCCCCCTATCGCGGCATTCCGAGGTGCACAAGGCACCGGGCGCGGAGGCAAGACCATTAGGCAGGGACTGGTGATGCTGCAGTTCGTCATCTCGGTCGCCGTCATCGCCAGCACTTTGTTGATGCTCACCCAGATGAATTACGTGCAAAGCAAAGCACTGGGATTCGGCAAAGAAAATCGGCTCGTGCTGCGAATCGCCGGAGCAGATCAGGTTGAGCGCCTGCCCGCACTCATGAATGAGTTACGTCAGGTGCCGGGTGTCCTTGGTGTAGCCAGAACCCAGCACGTGCCGGGGCAACAGGCGGGGCTTTCTGCAATCAGCGTAGAAGACAATGACGGAGTGATGCAGCAGCAAACGTTCAGTATGCTGAACTTTCGGCCTGGCCTGATCAACGTACTCAACATGAATCTGCTGGAGGGGCGCGACTTCGATGAGAATCGCGAAACTGACCCCGGCAAGACTGTGCTGGTCAATCAGACGCTGGTGCGAGTGATGGGCTGGGAAAGTCCCATCGGCAAACGCTTCCAGCAATTGGGCCCGATGGCGCAACCGATGGAGGTCGTCGGTGTCATTGAGGACTTCCATTTTGAAGGCCTGCAGCATGAGGTGGTCCCGGTGATCATGGCTTATTTCATGCCCAATCTGGCGACCATGGATCAAACCAATCGGGGCACCTATTCCGAACAACTGGTACTGAATGTCAGCCAGGAATCCGTGCAGAGTGTCATTGGCTTTCTCGAACAACGCTGGACAACTTTCGATCCAGCACACCCGTTCGAGTTCAATTTTCTGGAGACAAGCCTAAATCAGCTTTATGGTTCAGAGCAGCGTTTGATGCAGTTGATCGGAGTCTTTGCCGCGCTGTGCATATTCATCTCGTGCCTGGGGCTGTTCGGATTGTCCGCCTTCAATACGGCGCAGCGCACCAGAGAGATTGGCGTCCGCAAAGTGTTGGGAGCCTCAACCTTCAGTATCATTCTGCTGCTGTTCAGAGATATTCTGGCATTGGTGGCCAGTGCGGCAGTGCTGGCCTCGGGACTCGCCTTCTGGGCCGTGAACCTATGGCTGCAAGGCTTCTACTACCGGATCGAACTGCTCGGGCCGAATCTGACCTTGTTTGTAGTGGCGAGCTTGATCGCAATCACCGTCGCATTCATCACGATGGCCTTGCAGTCATTGAAGACTGCTCAGTCTAATCCAGTGCTCGCATTGCGATACGAGTAGGTGAATCAACATGGCAATGGATAGAGTGATCGAGAAGAAGCGGAAGCCTTTGTGGCAATGGATGTTGATCGCGGCTGCAGTGGTCAGCGTGTTGTGGCTCGCCTGGGGCATGCTGGCAGATGCGTCGATCCGCACCTATCGCCTGCCGCAGGAGCAGACGACAATCGCCAGCGTACAATTCGGCGCCTTTGAAGACATCACCCCGATTCGCGGCACTATCCAGCCACTCAACAGCGTCTTTCTCGACGCTGTGGATGGAGGGGTCGTGGACGCGGTGCTGGTAGAAGAAGGTAGCTTCGTGGAGGCAGGTCAGCCATTGCTGCAACTCAGCAACACAGATCTGCGCCTGAATGTGGCACGCAACGATACCTCAATTACCGAACAACTCAACAATCTGTCCAACATCTCCAACACGCTGGAGACCACCAAACTGAATACGGAGCGACAACTCATCGAGGTTGAATACCGTATTCAGGTGCTGGAACGGCAGGAGAGGCGCCAGCTGCAACTTGTGAACGACAATCTGGTGTCCCGCGAGCAGTATGAAGCGATTGTCGATGAACTGGCCTATCAACGCCGAGTTTTGGAGAACAGCAAGGCAAGGCAGATGCTGGAGGAGCGCATTCGCGGAGATCGTCAAGCACAAATTGCTTTACAGGTTGAAAAACTCGAAGAAAACCTGGCGTTGTCGCAGAGTAGTTTCGAAAATCTGCTGGTGCGCGCACCGATAGCTGGACAGTTGACCTCGCTGCCAGTCGAGGTCGGCGAGAACAAGATCCGTGGTCAACGTCTGGGGCAGATTGATGTGGTGGAACAATACAAAATCGTGGCACAAGTTGATGAGTATTACGTAACCCGCGTGGCAGCGGAGCAATCGGCGCGGTTTACGCTTGATGGCAAACCGTATCTGGCGCGCGTCATCAAAGTGTATCCAGAGATCACCGATGGGACGTTCGAAGTGGATCTGGTGTTCGAGGGTGCCGCTCCTGGCAATCTGCGACGCGGGCAAACCCTGCAACTGGACCTGACGCTGGGAAATCCTGTGGAGTCCCTGCTCCTGCCTCTCGGTGGATTTCTGCAGGACACCGGAGGCAACTGGGTGTTTGTGGTGGATGCAAACGGCGAGTACGCGACCCGACGCGACATCAGGACAGGACGTCGCAACAGTCGTTATCTGGAAATCACCGACGGCCTGGAATCCGGCGAACGTGTCATTACTTCCAGCTACAGCCAGATGATCGAAATGGAGCGCATTCAACTAACCCCCTGAACCACAGCTCGCGGGTACTGCTCGCGGGTCAGACCCTCGCAACCAATTGAATTTTATATATTTCTAAGGAATAAAATACTTATTCTATCGCTTAGAATCTCATTTATACTCAGAAATTCGCATTATTTTGTGCGCTGATTTAAGTGACAAAATTGCGCCATTAGTGTTATTAATTCGAGCTATTTCAAGTAATTTCCCTTTCTAATCAATTGGTAACGCAGGTCTGACCCGCGCCGCACGCGCCAGGTGTACGCTGAAGCCACCAAAACACGACGCATGTCAAAATTTTGTATTACCTGTGCGTGTAAGGTATATACACACTGTGTGAAGTCACACGGTAGCTTGGAAATTCAAATCACGAGGAGAGAGTTATGCTTAAGGTGAAGTTCAGTAAGGCAGTAGTATTCATTGTGATGGCACTGTTTCTGGCGAGCTGCGCCACGGGGCCGGGGATGCGGATTGGGAATACGGTCACGCTGTGCTGTCCCGGCAACTATGACAGCTACACAACCTTCGGCGTTGAAACAGTGGATATGCCTATTTTCCTGCGCGACTACATGGTGAGCGAGTTCGACGCCGCATTCCAGGAGCGCGGTCTGACCCGTAATGAT
>JAUSMU010000287.1 GCA_030645995.1 Gammaproteobacteria bacterium
TAGTATGAAAGCCGCAAACTTGGTGCTCACATCCGGATTTGAACCGGAGACCTCTTCATTACCAATGAAGTGCTCTACCTCTGAGCTATGCGAGCCAGACACTAGTAATAAACAGTCCGAGCATTATGTCCAATTCCCGAGGAAAACCCCCAGTACCAGCTACAAACACCAGAGAACCTAACCACCTCGAAACTAGTTTTAATATTCGATCACAACGCCTATAAGCCGCAGACACTCCCGCTCATAAGCAAACTACCTTGAACTGGAGCGGGTAGCGGGAATCGAACCCGCGTAACCAGCTTGGAAGGCTGGTGTTCTACCGCTGAACTATACCCGCCAAGGCCTGATTCCCAGCTATAAGTTGCATCTAGGTGGTGGAGGGGGGTGGATTCGAACCACCGAAGCTCGCGCGTCAGATTTACAGTCTGATCCCTTTAGCCACTCGGGAACCCCTCCTTCAAGAGCCCCAGAGCACTATTTGAACTTGGGTGTCTTATTCAGAGGCGGCATTTTATGGGAATTAGATTCCTTGTGCAATCGTTTCGCAGAGTTTTTCTACCGCCCGCAGATAGGGCCTTGCATGCTGAATTTCTGACCAATAACCTTGAAATGTCGCCCCAAACTCTAGTTCTCCGATCATGACATTCAACTCTTGCCGAGTGCCCGGAACCTCCTGAACCATTACGCCGTACCCGAAATTTTCAAGCTGCAATTTCACATTCGCCGCATTTGTCTGCTCAGAAAACAAACCCAGAGCAATTCCATTCGCCAACTCTCCCTGTGTTATCAAAAAACTATCAATCGCAATATTGTTAGCAGTGAGAGTCGCTCTAAGCTGCTCAATTGCATCTACTGCCACCTCCCTGCCCTCAAACGGAGGAAGATAGACTCGATACTGGGGCTCGGCTGCCAGTTGCCGCACGTCCAACACCGCTCTGAACTTGGTAGCATTGACAGCAATGAAATCATTGGCGTCCTCCAGAGTTTCAAACCCCCCCACTTGAGCACAATACGGGCGCGGCGAAAGCTCAATAGTTTGACTACTCCCCGGAAGTAGAACACCAGGGCCTTGAGGATATGAAAGTAGCTGACCGGGATATAATACCTCGGATATCAGCTGCACTGTTGAGGCGCTCTCTTCTCCAGCTGGCAAATTATCACCCCCTGCAACCTCAGCCCTCAATGCAAAAGCCAGCCCAACGTAGAGAATATTCGCCAACAGCAAACCCAAGAGTAGCCCGCGCATTATTCAAAACCTCTTTGCTCCACTGCAATTCTACGGTAACGCATATGCGAGCCCATCAAGAACCAAGTCTGGATCCACCCGATGTTCAATCTTCCTCGCCATCAGTAATTTTGAAAGTAGCTCTGCATCGCCTCCCGTCAAATATAGTTGGCCGCGGCCTAGAGATTCGCAAATAATCCAATCTGACACCATGGAAACTATGCCATTTTGTACTGCAAAATTTGTGGACACTCCGAGCGACACGTCAGACCAACTTGATGCTGCAGATAACCGAATGCTCGTTGACTCCTCCAGCTTACGCCTTTGGAGCGACAAGCCCGGCACTATGTATCCACCCTCGTGACGCCCTGTCTCAGCCACAACGTCCAAGGTAATTGCAGTTCCCGCATCCACGATGCAGCACGCAGCTCTGCAATCATTGTACGCGGCAAGCATTGCCACCCATCTATCAACCCCGAGAGACGCTGGTATCTCATACCCATTTAAGACCCCCGAGCTCGCGAGATTTGAAACAGCAAACTCCGGCGACATTCCCCAAATCAGCATAGACTCTTCACGCAATTTGGCTTCAAATTCAGGCCCGCACACGCTTACAACACGGACTCTTGCGGGACGCTCGCAATCCTTCGGGATACCGATGGATTGGAAGTTAGCCCCCAAACCATGCCCACTCCTGACAATATTTCCACTCCCAGCAAGAAGTCGCCACTTGACCCGGGAATTACCCGCATCCACCTCAAGAATCACGGCAAACATCTCCCATCATTGGGCGCAAGGAGGGCATCAACTCCCCCCCCGCCATTACTTTCAAACCATCGATAGTTTCAAGAATCAAGGCGCCAGTATCACTCACCCCCAAAACCCTACCACGAGTCACATTACTGCCAGCGCGAACCTCGACCATGACATTTCTAAACACATCCAAGTTATCCCAGTATGAATGTAACGGAGCAAAGCCGGAAACTGTAAACTCCTCTAGTCCGAGAGAAAGCTGCCTCATCAAGCTCGCAATGATCCTATTACGGTCTGGGCGGCCTTGAAAATGCAAAGATAAGTCTGTGTACGGCTGATCTATAAGGGCGCTCATTGATTTCGGCATCTTTATATTGAGTCCCAATCCAATTACAACTTTGCAGGGACCTGCCAAATCACCGCAAACCTCCAAAAGAATGCCAGCCAACTTCCGCCCACCAAGAAGAATGTCATTAGGCCACTTTACGCCCAAACCACTTACACCTTCCAACTCAAGCGCTCGGACCACATGTAGTGCCACTGCCAAGCTAAGCCCCTCCAGAGCAGCAATACCCGCCTGAAATGAAGCTACCATGGAGAAGTAGATATTGGCCCCCAATGGACTGACCCAGACACGCCCCCTTCTCCCGCGCCCTCGATTCTGGTGCTCTGCAAGAATCACATAGCGATCTGCGCCCTCGTGAGCCAAGCGCATAGCTTCCGCATTTGTCGAGCCCACCGTAAACAGCACTTCAAAACAGTCTTTCCATCCTTCTGACTCTCTTCCCAAAAAGGCAAGAATTGTGTCTCTCTCAAGTAGATCGAATGTTGCCGGTAATCTGTACCCCTTACCTGTTACGGAATGCACTTCGACGCCCAGCTCTCGCAACCGCTCAACGTGCTTCCATACTGCGGACCGACTTAAGCAAAGATTCGCCCCCAACTGTTCACCGGAGTGAAACTGCCCGTCGGAAAGAGCTCGCAATAGCGGAAGCAGATCCATAAAACTTGACCAATAGGTGGAGGGCCAGCATGTATGTTCATGCTAGGGCCTGGAGAATGGAAAGCGGATTGTACAATCGATGATTGGAAAGAGAAATCTCGGACTAACTGCAACAGTATGAACCTCCTTCGAAAGGTCACCGCCACATGTGCACTATGGAGCACCGACTGAATCAGCCTCGCCTATACGCATCCAAACAATGAACATCTCATCCCAAACTTGATCCCCCCATCGGACTTCCTGAGCAGGATTAGGATTCAATAAATTCGATGCTGAGTTGTCAAAGACACCTTCCGCTTGAATAAGCGTGCCTGCGGGTAAAAATATCGGCTCGCGTAATCTGTAAACCATCTGCCAATTGTGCTGAAAATTGGGGATTGACAATAACTCCTCTACTCGACCATCGGGATACTGCGCGCTATAGCTAACACGCTTCCCTCTATAGTGCATATGAGGAGCCAAATTATACAGAAAGGAGTCCTTCTCGATCGTCGCCGACGCAATTACAGGATAGTCGGAGACCCCGGGCGGAATCACAAATTCGCCATTCATAACGGCTGTTCGAGACAAAAGGTATCTGGGCTCACTATCGCGAAAATATAGGCCTAAGCGCGTTGCATCTCTCACCGGCTTACCTATAGTCGTGTAGTGTAGCTGCAACATAAACCGCATCCCCCTCTCAAGGAGTATCCCGGTATTCTCGTCAAATTCCACATGGTCTCGCCCCGGAGCATAACTCCCAAAGTTCGTCCTACTGCCCCCTAGACTCGCATTCTGTTTCTGCTGCCTCTCGTCCTGAGTGTAAGCAATCACATGATGTAGCACAGACTTGTCGCCGACATCAAACTCATAGGCGCGAACCCACTGATCCTGCTCAAGGCCTATATCAACCGGGATGAACTTATAATCAAGCACTCCATTCGCGGGGATGTCCTGGGCTGGAATTTCTATAATTAAATCTGGTTCGCCGAGCGCCCAATCCGACTGAGGGATAAGAGGTGCCACTAATGGGTCTACCTCTCCATCACGAGGAGCCCCTTCATTTATCCAGCTCACAAGAATAATTTTCTCCACATCTGTAATGAAGTGGACATCGACAAACCTCGCAAGATACTCATCGTCTATCTGCCCTGGCGGCATTCGTAGAGTCAAGATCGTTTCGCGAATCATCGCCCCCCAGCCACGGACCATATCGTAGCTGCTCATTGCCCACGGAGCCACCCCGCCTGCACGATGGCAGATGACGCAGCGATCTTGAAGAATTGGCACCACCTCATTCACATACGAAATGCCAAGGCTATTAATCTCAGACATCCTTGAATATGAAACTTTTTCGCCGCTGGTCCACGCAACATCCGAAATTACCGACGCACCAATTAGTACGGCAGAAAGCACCTCCTCAAGATAGTTTCGCCCGAGAGCGCCTTGTTCGCCAAGCGCCCTGCTATCGATTGCTCCTCTGTAAATGAGACTCATACGCTGGGGATCTATTACGAATACTTCGCCAGTTGATTGCACTCCCAATGATTGAGAGACAAGCTGAGATCGATCCATTAGCACTGGAACTAAATTCCCTATTGGATCCAGCTTCTCACTTACGGATTCGCGAGTATCTTCAGGAAACGGATTAAGCATAAGAAACTCAATTCCACGAGCCTCATACTTCTCCTGTAATAGATTGAGCTTGGGGATTGCCACCGAAGACAACGAACAATTATTACCATAAACATAGATCACAATTGCTCGACTTTCCGAAAAACGACTTAACTGGTGGAAATAGCCTTTATGATCCAGCAATGAAAAATCTCCCACATCTCGGGAGGCATCAGCGACCGTTGCTTCAAGACTGAGGAAAAAAAAGAGTATCAATATGACTAGCTTCATTGTGAGCAATCCGGCCGGGCTATTGAGTAGCACGCCAATTATAAGACATCAATGCAGCGCTCCCCATTTAATCGACCGAAAGATTGCAATACTTTGCAACAGTTCAACGAGCTGGGGATGCACAGTTTGCAGAATAGCGCTTTGCTAAAAGCCGAACAGTGGCTCTTACACGAAGACCACCGCAAGGCCAGATACATATATAAACCGAGCTATCACTCAGCTTCGTAATATGTCCAATATCCCATGAACATTTCCTCCCAGCTTTGCAACCCAAACCTTACCTGCTTATCGGGATCAGGATTCGCGGTGTTGTATTCAGAGTTGTCGAACGCCCCGGACACCAGAAGTTTAGTTCCCGCAGGAAGATATTTGTGTTCTTCTAGCTGATAAGTGGGCTGCCAAGCGTAGCTATAGTTTGGCACACTCAATAGATCTTCAACTGTTCCGTCAGGATATTCGGCAGAAAACTTCATATCCTTACCACGGAAATGCATATGGGCGCGCAAACCATTTACAACTATTGGTTTATCGATGGTGTAAGTGCCTCGAACCTCATGATTTACAGCGTGCGGGGGTATTACAAACATTCCAGATACGGCACGCGTGAAGTTTTCGTGGGCTGGCTTTTCATCGTAAAAGTACATGCCAAGCGTTGTCTGATCACTCGTAGCCCTACCATTCGTAGTAAAATGAAACTGCATGGAAAGTTTATGCCCTGCAGGAATTAGAACTCCTGTGTCTGCGGGAAAGACCATAGCCTCAACCTTGCCCGGGGCATACCCTTCGAGAAATCGACCCACCGTAGAGACTTGTGCCGACTCACCACCATTAAAATCTTCGCGCGGGGCCGTGACATATGTGAGGAGATGATGAAGTACCGTCTCATCGCCCGGGATAAATTGTACTGCTTTTACCCACTTGTCTTCAGTGAAAGGCAGTTCCACATCCACATTTATATAGTTCAGAACTCCGGTTGCGGGAACCTCCTGCAGAGGCGAAGAAACAACAAAATCTGGCTCCCCGAGCTGCCACGACTTAACGTCCGCATACTCTAAATTACTCAAAGGATCGACAGAAAAGACCCCTTTAGGAGCACCAGCGTCAATCCAATTCACTAGCGCCTTCAATTCCTCATCGGAAATGTAATTGGCATTTTCAAAATGCCCTATACTGGGATCAACTTGCATTGGAGGCATGCGCTTGGTCAAGAGGACTTCCCGAATCATCGGTGACCAGCCTTGAAGCATCAGATGACTGTTCATCGCAAATGGGCCAATCCCCCCTTCTCTATGACATTCGGCACAGTTCTTCACGATGATTGGTGCAATTTCTGTCGCGTAATCCGGCGCGCTAGATGCCAGCGTTGAGCCATCGACTATGTTCAAATCGCAACCTGCGACCTCCATTGCCATCGTATCCTGCTCTGTACCATTCAACTCGTTGCTCAATACAGTAACGAGATGCTCATGAACTGGCCCTCTATACAGGACGGTTAGGTCTTCCGGATCCAGCACCAACACCTCGCCGGCCTTTTTGATACTTAATGTGTCGGCAACAAGTTGGCTGCTATCTAGCATTATTGGAAAATCGAGATTCTGCGCTTTCGAAGCTTCACGTATGGAAGCGAGATCATCTTTAGCGGAGTTAATCATTAAAAACGCAACATTCTTTGCTTCCCACTGAGAGCGCATCTCTCGCAATTCGGAAACAGCCTCGGCTGAGCCTGAGCAACTATTAGCCTGAGAGAAGAGAACAATGACGTCTTTATGCTTATACCTACTAAACTGATGAAAATCGCCGTTCTGGTCAAGCAACGCAAAATCACCAACCCGTTCAGGTGCAGCATAGGCAGCAGAACCGATTGCAAGAGTGCTCAGCAGTGCGGCAATACAATAATTTTTTAACATAACAAATACCCCAGTTAATGCGCCTTTATTTTCAAATCCCCAACTAACCCATGAAAACATGACAAGTAGTTCAGGCCAAAATTGCCGATCCAACTGCCATCAAATCAAATCGCACCAAACTCAACAATCAATCCAACACTTTCCTCGGCAGAATAACGACGAGCGTGAATAGCGGTCAAAGTAAAATGCAATCCTCCAGATAAACACCTTGATCGCTGAAGGCCGCAGTAATGGCTCTGAGACGCCACGCAAATCACCGCAGCATTCTAGCAAAAAGAAAGAAGACGCAGACCCTGAATCGACAGATAACCCCGTGGAACAGTTTGAACGCTGCTGCCATTGCTCGAAACGAGCCTTCTCAACTAAAAAGCTCAAAAAGTTGCTCCCCACGTGATACACACGCGAATTCTCACATTACCTTTGCCTCGCAAACCACTAACTAATCGACGTTAGTGAGCAGCAAGAAAACAGGATTGCAGGGGAAGCCAAAGAGACAATAGGAAGTCAATGCAGGGTTGTAATCAAGAAAACCAAAAACCAGAGATAACTCACGCACAGCTACAGCAGAATGCGTAGCGAGCAGCGGAACGCTTATCTGCTAACTAAGAGCGTCCCTACGAATCAGATCTCCTCAGCCGATACCGGCAGCGAGGTAGCAAAATACTTACTGAAGAGGATGTTCATGATCCAAAGTACAGCTGCAGCCACAATGATCAGCATACCCCACAGCCACAACCCTGCATAAAAGTCAGAATTCATAATGGGCATCCTTATGTCGTAATCCATCAGGGCGTTCCAGCGCTCAGCCATCCAATGCCACGCAGTATGAGCAACCAATGCTGACAACAATATAATCCCCACCTTCTCCGCAACTACGTACTTAAAGAGAATCCGAAGCAACGGCACCACCAGCACCAATACCAACAATTGCCCGAACTCTACACCTACGTTAAATGAAAGAAGTGCGGTAATTAAATGCGTCCCAGCGAACTGCATGCTTTCAGTGAGTAGAAATGAGAAACCAAAACCGTGAATCAAACCAAACCCAAATGTAACCAGCCAGCGATTCTCCTGCTTAAATCCAACTATATTTTCAAATGCCATATAGACAATAGAAAGGGCAATCAGTGTCTCGATCAATGGAGGGAACCATAATACTGACGGGAGCACTCCAAACACCGACGCGATTAATGTTATTGAGTGTGCAATCGTAAATGAAGTAATGACTGGCACTAGCGCCCGCACGCTTCTGATGGGAATAAGCAGGCAGAGCAGGAAAAGTAAGTGATCCATGCCTGCCAATATATGCTTAAACCCTAACTCGACAAACCGCCACGAAGCCTGAAACCAACTGGGGTCAAGATACACCAAGCCAGGATTTCCAACGAAGCTAAAGGGACGCTCTGCTCCACTAGGCAGAACGAAACGCAGTACAGTATTCGTTTCTACCCCCAACCCTGCGAAACGTGCGTCTACAGAAAACCGTGATTCAGATGAGCGAATCGGATATGTGACGAGAACATCCAGCATCCCCTGACGCCAGTAAAGATCTACGCTGTCGTCAAGCCTGTCCTTATTTACATTCCTAACGGCTTGATCATAGCTATTAAAAGACCTATCCGACGGCAAAGATACTCTCACACGCGCCAAGGATTTCTCCTCGAGCACCTGATCATCTTCAAAAAGTTGAAGTGCATTAAGTATATAGACGTTCGTTGCTGTCTCCAGCGTGCTATCCGCTTCCGAAAAAATCAACGATCCCGGCACGCCGCGTGTTGGAAAGTCGACCTCTCCCAGAGCATCCATTGGCACCCTTAATAGCACTGTTAAAGTGTTTCCTTCAGGTTTTATATAAGCTTGGACAGCCACCGAGAGAGGGACATCATCGGCATTAGATACCTTGGTAAAGACTGCAAATAAGACTGGTATAAGGAACGCTAAGAATAGCGCCCCGCAAATACGCCTCATCACCGCAACGCCATTGGTCAGCTCCAGCAGAAAACCGCCGAATCTCTGTTTGCACCCATTAATGTTCAAAACTTCTACCTCTACTCTAAGAGCTGCATAACCGCTGAATTCCGCCGATTGAGGAGGCGCACCGGGCAAGTTAAATTTTGTCTTTTAGGGCGCTGTAAATCGCGGAATGCGAGTATACTGTCGCCGATGAAGTGAGTATACTGCATCCCGGTCTAAAAATAACAAAGCCTCAGTAGAGACTTACCTTGGAGGGAAAAAGAATGACAAGAAACATCAAGTACGCGGCAGGAG
>JAUSMU010000290.1 GCA_030645995.1 Gammaproteobacteria bacterium
GACAACTTTGACCATGGATCAGCACTCCTTGAGTCAGACGATAGCACCGCTCCGTAAACATAGGAATGTGAGCCCGGGCCGAAAGGCCCGGCCCGCGAACCCTATTGCACCTCGGAGACCATGGGTCCCCGGGACAAGCCCACGGCTGTCCGGTTCCGTTTGTCTGGACAGGTTGCACGGCGTTGATTCTACTCGTTTTCAAACACTTGCCGGTGATTTGGACACGAGAAAGGACCAACGCCATGCGCCACCATAATAGCGTTCTGCACGGGCTCTTGAAGCATGTGCCGTGGTCGCGGTTCGATGAACTTGTGGAGGAGCATGGAGCCGACGCCCGAGCGCGGAAGCTCTCCACCAAGAGCCAATTTGTGGCGCTGCTCTACGGCCAGTTGGCCGGGGCTGTGTCACTGCGCGAGATCGAGACGGCGATGGCGAGCCACTCGGCCAGGTTTTATCACCTGGGCGCGCGCGAGGTGTCGCGCTCGACCCTGGCCGACGCCAACGCGGGTCGTTCCCACGAGGTCTTCACCGGCCTCTTGCGCCACATGGCCGGCGCGCTTGGCCGGGGTTTCCGGCGTCAGACCGCCGAGGCGGTGCGGCTGATCGACTCCACCGGCGTCCGGCTGGCCGGCATGGCCTCGCAGTGGGCCCGGTTCTCCAAGGGCGTGGCCGGCGCCAAGGCCCACATCATCTACGACCCCGACGCCGAGGCTCCGCTCTATCTGGAGGTCACCCCCGCCAAGGTCAACGACATCACCGCGGCCCAGGCAATGCCGATCGAACCCTACGCCACCTATGTCTTCGACCTCGGCTACTATCACTATGCCTGGTGGGCCAGGCTCGACGCCGCCGGCTGCCGCATCGTCACCCGCCTGAAGAAAAACACCCCCCTGGCCCTCATCGGCGAACGCGCCCTGCCACAGGATTCCCCCCTCCTCTACGACCGCATCGGGCGCCTGCCCGAGCGGCTCTCCTCCACCCGCCAAAACCCCTTCCAGCGGCCCGTGCGCGAGATCGGCGTCACCCTCGACGACGGCAAGATCCTGCGGGTCGTGACCAACGATCTCTTCGCCCCAGCCCAGGAGATCGCCGACCTCTACAAGCGCCGGTGGGCCATCGAACTCTTCTTCCGATGGGTCAAGCAGACCCTGAAGATCAGCCACTTCCTCGGCCGATCCGAGAACGCCGTGCGCATCCAGATCGCCTGCGCCCTCATCGCCTACCTGCTGCTCAGGCTCGCCAATCAGGCCAGCAAAATCACCGACAGCCCGCTCGCCTTCGCCCGCCTCGTCCGAGCCAACCTCATGCACCGACGCGCACTCGACCAGCTCACCAGGCCCCCACCACCCTCGCCCACAGATCCAAGACAGCTGACCTTGGACCTGCGCCCAGCGTGAACCGGACAGCCGTGGGACA
>JAUSMU010000295.1 GCA_030645995.1 Gammaproteobacteria bacterium
GTCCACCAGCTTGCGCGCCTCGCTGCTGATTTCGTGCATCGAGGGTTGTGCGGAATACGTCTGCCGGGAGTAATGCCACGCCAGCCGGTCAATCCCGGCCAGCGGATCGGCCAGCCCCAGACAGGCGAGGCGCCAGGCACCGGCCGAGGACCCCAGGGTCGCCAGCGGTTGTCGGCTGTTGGCAAAGAAGTCCCCGAACAGATAGCGATCCAGTCCGTACAGCACGAACCACTTCGGCCCGCCCGAGGCGCCGACGATCATGCGGAACTGTTCGGCCTGCAGACCGTCACGCTGGAGAGTGCGCAAGGCCGTCGGCCCGGCATAGAGCTGCAATGCAGACATGGTCAAGCTCGCCGCTCCTTGTTTTCAACAGGACGTTTGCCATCGAAGGAGAAGGACTGGCAGATGTCGATGAACTGTCGAGCCCCGGTGGAGAGCGCACGACGCTTGCGGTAGTAAAGCCCGAAGGTGAGTTCGATGTCCGAGAACGCCAGCCCGGGCAACTGCACGAAGTCCGCACACACGGCGTTGGCACGCAGCACGCGCTCGTCGACGTAACACATGCCGATGTTTTTCGAGACCATGTTCAGGCGCATCGACAGATTACTGATCTCCCAGATGGTGCCGAACTCATTGCGGAGTTTCTCGATCGCGGGGCGCACATCGGGGTCCTCCAGGTGGGAGACCATCAGCGGGATCTCCTGCAGACACTTCTCGGTATCTTCCAGCAGGCGCTCCAGTTTCGGATGACTGCGGTTGATCACCAGCTTACGTGACTCCCGAAACAGCGGCACTGTCTCCAGCAAGTTGGGCATCTGATGCTGAAAGGGGCCGAACCCCAGCTCCAGTGCGTCTGCCAGAACGCCCTGAATAATCTTGCGGCTGGGCATCACGTCCACCTTCAGGCGGGTCAGCGGATTGCTGTCGCAATAATCTTCCAGCAACTCATTGCCGAACAGCTGACTGACACTACCGCTCATGGCGATCTGCAGCGTCGAGGCCACCCCCTGACGAATGTTGGCGATGTCCGTCAGCACATCCTGTTCTTCCTGCAGCACACGCTCCGCATATTCCCGCAGGCGCTGCCCCGGCTCGGTCAGGGTAATGGGTTTGCCACGCTCGATCAGCAGCGTGCCGAGCTTGCGCTCCAGATTGGCAATCACCTGGCTGACGGCGGACTGAGTAACATAAAGGCGATCGGCGGCCGATTTGAAACCATTGGTGTCGCAGACTGTCTTGAACACCCGGACCTCATGGGTCTCCAGGTGGGTCGAAATCATCATGGGCTTTCCCGTTCTTGTTGTCGCAGACCGCAGCCGATCGCGGCTTCATGCATTAGCATACCTTAACCAACAATTAGCCGTGCTAATTTTACCCTCAAAATTGCGATTTCTATAATACGACCCACACCAGTTTACCTGCGCGCCGCATTTACTTGCGCGGCAAGGCAGATTGCCAGAATAATTCAAAAGCAAATCCCAGGAACAAATCCAAGGCAAGGTACACATCATGTCAGTGCAATTCTCCAAGGGCCTAGAAGACGTCATCGCAGATCAGACCAGTATCAGTAATGTTGAAGGCGATCTGGGCCGTCTCAGTTATCGTGGCTATACCATCGAACAACTCGTCACTCTCAGCTTCACCCGCGTCGTATGGCTGGTACTGTTCGGAGAGCTGGCAACAGCGGAACAAGAACAGCAACTGGAAAAATTCCTGCAGGCCAATGGCGAACTGAGTGGCAGTGAACTCAACATTCTCGCCGCCCTGCCACGCCAGCTGCACACCATGCGCATGCTGCAGTCCATGATTCCGGTGCTCGATACCACGCCACAGGGCCCACAGGAACTGCCTTTCACCAACAAGGAAGGGTACCGGGGGCTGGCTGTCGTAGCCAAAATCCCAACCCTGCTGGCCTCTTTCCGCCGTCTGCAACTGAACGACAAGCTGCCAGTGTTCAACACCAGCAAGCCATATCTCGACAACTTCCTGTCCATGTTCCACGCCAAGGACGCCTCTGCTGAGCACGTCCGCTGTCTGGAAATGCTGCAGATCCTACAGCTGGAGCACAGCTTCAACGCCGGCACGTTCACTCTGCGCGTCGCCGCCAGCACACTGTCACCCGTGGAATCCGCGCTCTCCTCTGCCGTCGGTTCCCTGTATGGCACGCTGCATGGCGGTGCCGATGAAGCCGCACTGAACGAAGCCATCAAGGTCGGCACCCCGGCCAATGCCAGAGCGTATGTGGTGGACCTGCTTGCCAACAAGGGCCGTCTGATGGGCATGGGCCACCGTGAATATACCAAGCTGGATCCCCGCGCCGCGATCCTGAAACCAATGGCTGAGAAGCTCTGCAAAGGCACCGACTTCGAGAATGTGTTCCTGACGCTCAAGGAGATCGAGAAGGAGTTCAACGCCGAGATGCAGAAGAAGGGCAAGGAAGTCTGGGCCAATCTCGAGTTCTACAAAGGCCCCGTGAATCTCGCCATCGGTATCCCTGCTACTTACTTCACGGCGGGTTTCGCCATGGCTCGCAGTGTGGGCTGGCTGGCGCACTTCCTCGAATCCCGTCTGGACAACAAGATCATGCGTCCAAGCGCGCTCTACATCGGCCCCGCCATCCGCTCACTCTGAACCACTGCCGGGGCGCTCGTGGTCAACCCACCGCGCCCCGGCCAGTGTTCCCAACCGCAGACCGTCTGGCTATACTCGCGCCCATCCTTTCCGCATTGCCTGTATAGCGGGAACCCAATCAGGAAGCGCGCACACCATGGCCAATATCTTCATTGCCGACGATGACCAGCTGGTGATCGACCTGATCAGCTTTCGTCTGCAGCGCCGTGGTCACACCGTCAGCGGGGCCACCGACGGCGAGCTGGCACTGGAGGCCATTCTCCACCAGCCGCCCGATCTCATCATCCTCGACTACGTGATGCCTGTCCTCAATGGCCCCGACATCATTGCCGCACTCAAGGCCGAGTCCGCTACAGCGAACATCCCCGTGCTGATCCTGGCGGCGCAGTGGCGCGAGCGGGACGTCATGGAGGCTCTCGATCTCGGCGTTACCGATTACATGACCAAACCGTTCTCCCCCGAAGAACTCATATTCCGCGTCGAACGAGCCTTGAAAATCCGATGAATACAGTGCGTCGCAATGCCCTGTCCTGCCGTCCCTTCCTGCTGTGCGTCGTCATCAGTGGCGCTCTGGCTCTGGGATGCAGCACTGCCATGGCCCAGAGCGTCGATTATGACTCCCTGCTGCAAACGGCCATCGGCCAGCGCAATGCCGGCAACATGCCAGCGGCGGAGCAGACCTTTCGACAGGCCTGGGAAATTGCCGACAACAAAAGCGAGGCCGCCTATCTTCTGGCGCTGGTGATTGCGTTTCAGGACCGCTATGAGGAAGCCATTACTCTGCTGGATGCCACGCTGATCGACTATCCGCAGGACACCAACCTGCTGCTGGCCAA
>JAUSMU010000302.1 GCA_030645995.1 Gammaproteobacteria bacterium
GCCCTCGGGCCACAGCTCTTGAAGGTCGTGGTCTGTCCTGACTGATTGGGCTGCTGCCGACATGCTGGCTCCGTGATTGAGTCACCGCGCCAGACAAACGTGGCGCTTTGATCACGGCAGAGCAATCTCTGTGCCAGCAAAATTATTCCATTTTTTTCAATACGTTAAAAATCAGACATCAGAAATGCCAGTGACAAAAGTCAAGATTTTGACGACCCTGTGTGCTCGCGATAATGCCTCAACCTTGTGGGTGCATCAGGCCCTTGGCGGCGTCACGCCGGTCTGGCCCATGTACTTGCCGTTGCGCTGCTTGTAAGTCACTTCACACTGCTCGTCAGACTGATAGAAGAGCATCTGCGCCACACCCTCGTTCGCGTAAATCTTCGCAGGCAGCGGCGTAGTGTTGGAGAACTCCAAGGTCACGTGCCCTTCCCATTCCGGTTCCAGCGGCGTGACGTTGACGATCAAACCACAGCGCGCATAGGTGGATTTGCCGAGGCACACCACCAGCACGTCACTGGGAATTCGGAAGTACTCGACGGTGCGGGCCAGCGCAAAGGAGTTCGGCGGAATGATGCAGTAGTCTTCCTCGATGCTCACGAAACTGGTTTCGCTGAAGTTCTTCGGGTCAACAACACTGGAAGTATGCACGTTGGTGAAGATCTTGAATTCACGGGCGCAGCGCACGTCATAGCCATAGCTGGACGTGCCGTAAGAGATCACCTTCTGGCCGTTCACGAAGCGCACCTGCTTGGGCTCGAACGGTTCGATCATGCCGTGCTCGGCGGCCATTTTGTTGATCCATTTGTCGGACTTGATGGTCATTGCTGCTGTGTTCCTGATGATGATTGTGGGAGCCCGCTCGCGATTTCGACTTCGCGTGACTCAATCGCGAGCGGGCTCGCTCCCACAGGGATGAATTTGGTGGCGATGATACGGCTTTTTACTACTCGGCGAACAGCCCGTCAGACCACGCCGTCGGGATGCGGTATTGCTCCAGAATCGCCTGCTCGCTCGCCTGCGCCTCCTGATGATCTACCACCACCTGATAGCCGCTGCTGTTGCGGAACACCACATGCGGGCTGGCATTGTCGTGCACCATCTGCGTGAAGTGCTTGAAGTCGCGCACCGGCTGCCCGTTCACGGTGTCCACCACCCAGTTGCGCAGGTCGTGATAGCCCAGATTGACGTCGGCGGCCAGCACCTGCAGCGCCACTACCAGCTCGCGGCGCTCGGGCGAGGCCCACTCGTCTCGCGCCTGCAGCAGGTTTACGGGTGCGGTACGGTTCCAGTCCGGCCCCCAGCGCATGATCAGGTTCATGTTCAGCGGCACGAACAACACGCCGCCGTACACGTAATACTCGGGAATCTCATCGAAGGCCTCCGGCTTCACCAGCCCGTAGCTCTCCTGCCGCTTGCTGGCGACCAGCGCGCTGGTCATCACCTGACCTTTGCGGGCAAATTCAATCTCGATGTTGTCGCCAATCTGCTGCAGATCGATGGCGTACTTGAAGTTGGTCTGCAGCGACTCATTCACGGCAATGGTGCTGTCGCCTGCCACCGCGAAACCCGCGATCTTCATCACCACATCGTTTTCCTGCAGGATGCCCGCCGCTGGCGAGCCCTCGAACACCTTGATCACCAGCACGCCGCTCTGGTCAGCAGTCAGGCCATACGCCTCCTTGGCGGCCGGGCTCTCCAGGTCCTGGGTGCGGAAACCCAGATCGGGAAAGCCGTCATAAACGCCGTCCTCGGCATCGGTCAGCACATGATTGATGATATCGGGCGGCACGAAATAGCCGAGGTTCTCGGCACGCCCGCCGGAGTTGGCCTGCATCACCACGCCGACGATCTTGCCGTCGACAATCACCGGCCCGCCGCTGTTGCCCGGGTTGATCGCCGCATCGATCTGACCGGCCAGCAGGAAGTCCCCGGAATGCGCATATATCTGCTGCTCGACGCGCGAGAGGATGCCCTTGGTGATGCTCATTGTTCGGCCTCCCATGGGATAGCCGAACACATAGACCTCTTCCTGCGGATCCGGCAACGGACCGAGCGTGAGCGCCTCCAGATCGGCAAAGAACGCCGGATCATCCACCGTCACCAGCGCCAGATCCGAGGCATGCGACACGAACACCACGCGCGCCGTGTAGCGATTGGGATCGTTGTGCTTCTGCACCTGCACATAGCTGGCGTTGGCTACAACATGAGCATTGGTAAGGATGCGATTGCCACTGATGACAGAACCGGAACCACTGCTCTGCGTTGGCGTCAGCAGCCGCCACGGCGTGAAGTAATCCGGCGCCGCCGCCGTGGTGTAGATCTTGATGATGGAACTCTCGACGGCGCGGATCTCGTCACTGATCTGGGCGTGCGTGCCTGCGCTGAAGAGTAGGCAGAACAGCGTGATTGCGAGGGAGACCGGGGTGAATTTCGAGGTGCTGTGCGCGGCGGGTATGGCAGACGTCATGGGCTATCCTTCAATGTTGTTCTTGTTCGGCTCTTGTGTAGCAGGTGACCGCCTTTATGTCACATCCCTTCGCGGGAAGGCAAGTAGCGAGGCCGGTAGCTTTTTTGCAGGACGAGGTCGATGGAATGGGGAAAGTCTACTAATCTGTATGTGAGTTAGTGGAAATTAGTACCAGCGCTTGATTAAACGAGGGAGAACTCTATGACTACGCCAACCAAAGAGACGAGCAAACCGATTGTTGTCGAACCCTGCAAACCATCTCTTGAAGAGCTGCTGGCGAAAGTCACACCGGAGAACCGCCATGTGGTAGAGAATACCGACTCCGTTGGAAGTGAGCTGCTATGAGGGCAGCGCCAGCCAGGAAAAGCGCCGCCCTTTCGAGGTCAAGTGACGGGGCAGGCGCGATATCTGAAGCTTAGAAGGCTCTCTCCGTCAAATCTAAGGCGTTAACTTTAGTTGACACTCTCTTTTTCGATAACTATAGTTCACATATGCTGGAAGTTCGCACAACAGCCCATTTCAGGAAGTGGTTCGACTCCCTCAAGGATCGTAAGGCCCGGTTCCGAATCCAGGCCAGGATCGACAGAGTAGAAATGGGCCATTTTGGAGATGTCGAACCCGTCGGCGAAGGCGTAAGCGAGTTGCGCATTTTTTATGGCCCTGGCTACCGAGTGTACTTTGTGGAAAGAAATGCTGTCGTGGTGATACTTCTATTGGGTGGCGACAAAAACTCTCAGCAAGCTGATATCGCCAAAGCCAAAGAAATCGCCAAGCAACTAGAGGTGTAGGCTATGAGCATCAAAACAACTCGATGGGATTCTGCCGAGCATCTTAAAACTGATGAAGACGTACAGCTGTATCTCGAAGCTTGTTTTGAGGAAGCTGGTGATGATCCTGCGTTCATTATTCACGCGCTGGGAGTTATCGCCCGCGCCAGGAATATGAGCCAATTGGCAAGAGACACAGGATTGACTCGCGAAGGTTTGTACAAGGCATTTTCCTCAGACGGAAACCCTACTTTCACTACCGTAGCAAAAGTTGCGAAGGCGCTTGGCCTGCTGATTACAGTGCAGACAAAAGCAACAAATACGACCCGTGAAATGCAATAACTCCAACCCGTGATTTGCAATTATTGCCAGTCCGCATCTCCGGCTAATTCACCCGACTATCTGAGCACACAGTTCGCCGCGTAATCCGTAGCCTCATTCAGACTCCAATCCCCTTTCGGTTTTTCTTCAAGATTGGCGCACCACTTTTCGCTGCCCACTTCGGGCGCGCAGCCGGTGAGTGTCAGGGTCAGCAATGCTGTCAAGGTGAGTATGACGAGGCGTGATGCATTGTTCATAAATAGCAGCCAATCGTGCCATCACGCTCGATGCCATAGAACTCGTAGCAGGTATCCAGTCAGCCGCGCCTTCTTCGGCTCGGATTAAGTGAAACCTTGTGACGACATTGATATCAACTCCTACGAGAGATTTTGAGGTGACTCGCTGAGCTACTGACAAATTTTGCAATGCGTCTTCAAGTCGTTGAGCAGAGCTTCGTAGTTGATTTCAGGTTCCTTTTCTCTCTCCAAAAATGCGCTCAGGTCTTCCCGATATTCACTCAGTAGAAGACGCACCGCCTCATCAACCAATTCAGAAATCGATAGGTGTGCGTACTCGGCTTTGGTCCTTAACGCCTCATAGACAAATGAATCAAAGTACACTGTTGTTCGTTTCGAAAGTTCACTCATGGTTCCGACCTAAACAATTCTTCCAGAAGCTGCTCGCGGATGTCATGCCATGGACGCCCGGCGTCATTGAAAAGTCCGGCCCCCATGTTTAAGCCAACCAGCAACATGCCGACCGGCCGGGTCGTGATGCGTCCAATGCACGACACCACCAAGGTCGTTCCATTCATATTCGCCGTTGAACTCCACAGCGTCGCCAACTTCAATGGCACTGATTCGCGGCGCGAGATCGATGTTGTGCGCAATGAGGATTGTCTGCCCGGACGACAGGCTCAGGATAAGACGCTGATGGCGGGTGCCATCGTTGTCATCTGCAATGTCTCGTCGGATGTCTGGCCAAATCCAAAATAGATGGTACCGACGACAAGCAGTATTAGAAAAACGTTCTTCACCTATGTCCCTTTGGCGTTATCTTCAGATCAAGCACTTCCGGGCCGTGATCAAGAAAATCCTCGTTGGGACTCCGGTAGAACGATGCCTGCGCCTCGTTTGTAATGGTGACCTCCAAATCGTCGTGAAGCAATGTGTAATCGACGAAGGTGCCATCACTTTCGTAGACACGGAAAAATGCCTTTCCGTCAACCGCGCTCTTGCAGATGAATCCTGTGGTGCCTTCAGCAGGGCAGACTTTTGTGCCGTTGTGATCGGGTAGGCTTTCCCATGAAGTGGTGGTCGGCTTCATGAACTGTCTTTCGAAAGCCGCCTTGGCTTTCTGGACCCCTTCCTCGGAAAAAATTATTCCCTTTGCTTTTGTAGCAGGGTCCCCGATGAATCCTTTCCGGTAGAGTCTGTCGAGCGCGTCCCAGTCGATCCCCTTCCAGGCTCGGCGTTCATCGTGCAAGGTCAAGTAGAGAAGACCAAGCACGGCTTCATCGATTTTGTCGGTGTCTATTTTCATGGTGTTGAGGGATGCCTCCGGCCTGGTTAGTTGCTTTTCCAAGGTTGCCAAGTGATAGCATATCAGTAGAGTCCGGTTAAATTGATTATGCAGATGCTAAAGCCCAGTTACGACGCAGCTTTTCAGCCGATTTCATTTGGTGTCGATTTGAAACACGATGCCTTAAATTGGTGTAGTTTCCCCCATTTGAACCTGTTGGAGGCTGCATACCCCGCGTTGCACCACATCCTCTGTCGAAGTGAGTTCTCCAACCACAATTTCTTGATTGCCCAGTGCTAGAATTTTCAGTGACGCCAATGCTTCCTGCGTCTCCTCGTACGACACGAACGCACTCGTCAACGCATTGTGCGCCGTGGCAGCGGATTGAGAGCGCTCTAGCAGAATTGTGGATGGCGGTTACGCTGGATTAATGTTTATTCGTGAAAATATAGGTGGATATTTGGCAGAAAAATCATCGAGATAGGGCTATAATATGTACATATAACCAGTGCTTTAAAGCGATCCATTTGCGGCCATTCCAAGGAGGAATCGTCTCATGTCACAGCTCCCGTCTCTTGCTCTTATCCCACAAGACAATGCCGCACTCAGCGACGAGATTACCCGTCTCGCCGGGCACATCAACGCCGCTCAACATCGCTTCCTGACTCTGCTCGCAGCGCTCATCGAACGCGACGCGTGGGAGGGCTACGGCATCAAATCGCCGGCGCACTGGTTGAACTACCACTGCGGCATTGATCTGGGCGCCGCGCGCGAAAAAGTGCGCGTCGCGAAGAGCCTGCAACAACTTCCGGGCATCGACGATGCCTTCCGCTCCGGCGCGATCAGCTACTCCAAAGTGCGCGCCATGACCCGTTCCGCCACGCCGGAAAATGAACAGATGCTGTTGCAGGTGGCGCTGCATGGCACCGCGCAACACGTCGAGCAACTGGTGCGAAAATATCGGCGCGCCGAAA
>JAUSMU010000278.1 GCA_030645995.1 Gammaproteobacteria bacterium
CAGCAGGTCGCCAACACGCTCGGCAATCTGAACAACGCACAGACGACTCTGCTGGAGACGCGCAGCTCTGTGGGAGCGCGGCTTAATCTGGTGGAGGCCAGCCGCAGCAACAACGCGGAGTTTGAGCTGGTGATCAAGTCGGCTTTGTCGGAGATCGCGGATCTGGACTACTCGAAGGCGATCAGTCAGTTGAGTCAGGAGAGTTTCATTCTGGAGGCTGCGCAGGCAAGCTTCGCGAGGGTCAGCAAGCTATCGATCTTCAAGTATATATAGAGGGGCTGGCCTGGCAGCCTGTGTCATCACTGCAGCTACTTTGACAGACTGGCTGTATAGGCCGACAAACCATTTCTTCCTTTCTGCAGCTTGAGAATTTCTTTCGCGAGAAGCTGCTTGTTCTTGCTCGTCAATTCCAATACAACGCCATCAATCTCCTTGAGTTTCTCAATGCGAGCGATTTTTTCCGCTACTTGCAGAGAGAGGGTTGTATCCTCGAAAAAGGAGTGCAGCAAAATCTCTCTTGCTTCGATGGCATTTTGCAGTGAATTCCAATCGCGTTTTTCCGCATATTCCCGCATCTGCGTGGAGAGGTTCAGTATTTCCTGCCACTGCCTCTCCTGCTGTCCCCGACTGTCTTTCATGACATTCTCATCAAATTTTCAAAAATAAATTAATGCTTTTTCGAACAAGGCCGATAGGGTTTCATCTCGGGTATTTGCAATATTTTCAATTGACTGCAGCAAAACGACAAAATTTGAACTGATCCACTAAAGCTTTGAGTGGTCGTGTCGTTAACCCTGGTAACGCATAGGGGTGAGCAACAATATTTCTCTTCGATATGCGGCTCAGTTTAACGTGTCCAACCAGGAGTATCAAAGAATGGCTCAAGTAATCAATACCAATATCGCATCGCTCAATGCTCAGCGTAATTTGAACAGTTCTCAGGCTGGTAGTAACCAGGCTTTGGAACGCCTCTCTTCAGGTTTGCGCATCAACAGTGCAAAAGACGACGCAGCAGGTCTCGCAATTTCCACGCGCTTCCAGTCCCAGATCAAGGGTCTGAATGTCGCAGTGCGCAATGCCGGTGACGGTGTGTCTCTTGCGCAAACAGCTGAAGGTTCTCTGGGCTCCATGACAGACGGCCTGCAGCGTATCCGTGAGCTGGCCGTACAGTCTGCCAACGCCACCAACAGTGACGTCGACCGTCAGGCACTCCAGGACGAAGTTGGTCAGCTGGTTGCAGAAATCACCCGTCTGGGCGAACAGACCAAGTTCAACGGCATCAGCCTGCTGGACGGCTCTCTGTCCACTCAGCTACAGGTTGGCGCCAACGTCGGCGAGTCTGTGAGCTTCAGCATCGGCAAACTGACTTCTGACAACATCGGTACTGCCACAACTGGTGGTGTCTCTGCAGTGGGCAGCAGCTCCGCTCTGGGTTCAGGCGATCTGACCATCAACGGCGTTGCAATCCGCGCCTCCAGCGCAGGGGATGACACCGCTTCTACTGCCAACTCAGCAGCGAGCGCCATCTCCAAGGTGGCCGCGATCAATGCATCCAGCGCTGAAACTGGCGTCTCTGCAGTGGTCAGCACCAACACTGTTGCCGGTACCGACATGACCGCAGCCGCTGCGTCAGGCACCATCACCATCAATGGTACTGCTATCTCCGTCACCACTACTGGCGATGCCTCCAGCAGCCGTACCGCAGTAGTTGACGCGATCAATGCCAAGAGTGAACAGACAGGCGTCGTCGCGGTGGATACTGGTGACGATGATCAGGGTGTGACACTGACAGCTGCCGATGGCCGCAACATCACTACCTCGTTCACCACAGTAACTGCAGCCTCCACTGGTATTGCCACAGCAGCGACCTACACCGGTGGCTACACGCTCGTGGCTGACAGTGCCACCAGCAGCATCACAGTGACTGGCGGCGACGGCACAGCAGGTTCCAGCCTGTCCAACTCAGGACTGGCAGCGGGTACTTACGCTTCGGGCACGGCCGCTGTGACTTCCACTGCGCAAACGGTAGCAGGTGCTGGCACTGCCAACACGCTGACCACTGGCGACCTGAAGATCAATGGCATCGCCATCGGTGCCTCCAGCGCCACTGACGATACCGCCTCCGACACGACCTACACCTCCAGCAGTGGCGCAGCCAGCGGTATCTCCATCGCCGCAGCCATCAACCGCAGCACGGATGAAACAGGCGTAACCGCGACTGTGAATGCGACCACTGTAGTTGGCGGAACCGCTGCCCAGATAACGGCAGCAGGCGCTGCCGGTGTGGGTAACGACGCAGACCTGTTCATCAACGGCGTATCGGTCGGCACCATGGTGGGTTCAGCTGACCAGGCATCAGACATCACCGACACAGTGGATCTGATCAACGCGGCGGAAGGGCAAACCGGTGTGACAGCAACCTACAACGGTGGCTCCATCACCCTCGTGGCGGCCGATGGTCGCAACATCTCCGTCGCGATCGACTCAGAAGGCGGTGGTGTCGGTGCCAACTTCGGTCTGGCGGCCGCATCTTCAGGCATCGGCGAAGCTCTGTTCACCACTGCTGCCACAACTGCCATAGCAACTGCCGAAACTACCTACTCGACTGTCACACTGAGTTCAGCCAGTGAGATTAACGTGTCTGCAGGCGTCAACGGCAACACCGGTCTGGCAGGTGTCGGTCTGGAGATTGGCAACTTCGGCGGCTCTACAGAAGGTCAGTACGTGAAGGACATCGACATCTCTACCCTCGACGGTGCCAACACCGCGATCGTGGCGATCGACAATGCCCTGGCGAGCGTGAGCTCAGAGCGTTCCAAGCTCGGTGCGATTCAGAACCGACTGGAATCCACGATCTCCAACCTGGCGGTAGTGTCCGAAAACCTGACAGCAGCAAACTCACGAATTCAGGATGCTGACTTCGCGCAGGAAGCCGCTTCACTGTCCAGAAGCAAGATTCTGCAGCAAGCAGGTATCTCGATTCTGTCACAGGCTAATGCCGCACCGCAGCAAGTACTGTCTCTGCTGCAGTAACAGGAGTAACCCCGCTCTGGACTCCGGCTTGAGCCGGAGTACCGGAGCGGTTTTTTTTGCTTTGGGTTGGTCGAACGTAAGTCAATGAGACTTGTTCTGGAGGCGTACCTTGACTGATATCAGTATTACAAGATTCCTGCCGACCCTCGCCCGGGACAAAGTGAGTTCGGTGCAGGCCGGACGCAGCGAGGAAGAGCATCACCGTGCCCCGCACGAGCATATCTTTCACGATGACAGTGCCGAGCAAGGAGAAGAGCGCGAGGGATTCGCCAACGATAACAGCGGGCCTGGCGCGCGTGAGCGTAACGGCCAGACCAGCGACAAGCAGTTGGAGGCAGCGGTAGCGCGCCTTAACGACTACGTACAGACAGTGCAGCGCGACATCATCTTTGGCATCGATTCGGGTACGTCGGAACCATCGGTGACAGTTGTGGATCGCAAGTCTCGCAAAATGGTTCGGCAGTTCGGTGGTAAAGAGGCGTTGGAGATGGCGCGCAAGGTCGA
>JAUSMU010000306.1 GCA_030645995.1 Gammaproteobacteria bacterium
GTATTGAAAACGGAACATACGCCACCGCGTACGACCTGCCCTGGTGACAAAACATTCACGCCCGAGGGAACTCTAGTGAGGAAATATTGCAGAAGAATTACAGTGATTTGATCGTTTGTGTACACCTTGATGACAAGTCACAGCGCCATGGTCATGAAATTGACATTCAGCTCCCAATGCCTTGCCTGGACGATGATTGCAGGCATTGTCAGAATTGGCGGTGCTTCGTAAATTCCTGTGGAGCTTACGTCAACGGAACTGCGGTTTCGGCGTTCCAGTGCAGCGATGCCGAGGCGCTGTTCAATACCCATGGGGGGCTGGCAATCCCGGTGGGACTTATGACGGCACCTATCGGGATGACTATGAATACGTGGCGGGATTGGGAGATCTGGATCGGTGCAACGGCATGACGGTCAATGGCCAGTATGGCTATTACATCACCGACAACTTCCCCTACATGATGTTCTGCTTCAGCGGCACGCCGCACATCTCATTCAACAAGCTGGCGGCGGGCGCCAGACCCTGAAGTCAGACCCTGAAGTCAGACCCTGCGTTTAGACCCTTAAGTCAGACCTCAGGGTGCACGCCGCTGCAACAGCGGCGCGCTTGTCCCTTCAACACCGACCAAACCGAGGACCAGCAACAGCGCCATCTGCGGCCCGCGCTCCGAGTCACGCGGATCGAACCACTCCTCCGGGGAGTGCTCGCCACCACTCTCGCCACCACCGGTGATGGTGATGGCGGGGATGCCCAGTGCCATGGGGATGTTGGAGTCGGTGCTGGAGAGGCGCACGCCCTGCAATTCACCACCCGCCTCCGCCATGGCCAGCGCCGCCACCTGGACGATCGGGCTGTCTGCGGAGGTGCGTCCCGAGGGGCGATCACCGATCAAGCGAAAATCCACGGTAATCTCGCCGTTGTTGTCCCAGCGTGCGTTCTCCGCCACGACGCCTGCCTGCACCGCCTCTCTGACACGCGCCTCAAGGCGAGCCAACTCGCCAGCGTCGTTGGAGCGCATGTCGAGTTCAAAGGCCGCATGGGCGGCGATGGAATTCACGGACGTGCCCCCGCTCACTTTCCCCACAGTGAAGGTGGTCTTCGGTTCGGATGGCGTCTCCAGCTCACTGATATTGGCAATCGCCCGCCCCATGGCGTGAATGGCGCTGACAAGCCCGAAGGCGCTGAACGAATGTCCGCCCGGACCGGTGAACACGACCTCGAAGCGACGACTGCCGGTGGCCCCCGTCGTGATGCCGCTCAACCCGGAACCATCGATTGAGACGAAGCCGTCAATCTGTGGATTGTCGCGAAATATTGCCTTGATGCCCCGCAGGTCACCCAGCCCCTCCTCGCCCACATTGCCGATAAACAGGATATCGCCGGTCGTCGCGATTGCACTGCTGCGCAGAGTCTCGATCAGTGTCAAGAGCACCGTCAGGCCACGACCATCGTCGCTGATACCGGGTGCGTAGTAGCGCTCATCGCGAAGTTCGACAGCAGTATCCGTTTCCGCTGCAAACACAGTGTCCAGGTGCGCGGCGATGGCCAGCAGCGGGCCGTCGCCAGTGCCCCGATGCAGGCCGACTACATTTCCCTCCGCGTCAATGTAGGCCTCCGGTAATCCGCGTTTCTGCATCTGTTGCAGGTAGTATTCCGCACGCTGCTGTTCCTGGAACGGCGGAGCGGGAATTTCGGTCAGGCGGATCTGTTCTGCGATGGTTTCCGGTTCGCCTGTCGCTATGGCCTCCAGTGCTGCCCGGACCCGCGCATTCGCGGTGAGCTGTTCGAACTCGACCGTGACGGCGCTATCCACAGCAACTTCAGCACTGACCGTCACTGGCGTCTGGGCACCCAGCTGCGCACTCCACAGCAACAACACGAGACCGGCGGTCAACGCCTGCCTTCCCAACCTCCTGATCAAACCCATGCGGTGCACTCCTTAATTAGCTGGACGTTTATTGACCAGCCGCTGCCAGTCGTCTCACCACATCGAGGTGAGCATGCACGAAACGGTAGAGTTCACTTTCGAGAATGCGTTCCTGGTCGCTGTGAGCACCGAAGCCCAGAGGACCATCCTCGGCATCAATGCCAGGCCCTATTCCGAAGCACTGCATGCCACGCGCACGCAGATAAGCCATATCGGTCGCACCTGTGCTCATGACCGGTACTACCGGCGCGCCATAATGCTCGCCGAACACTGTTTCGATGGCTCTGAAGGCCTCATTGTCCAGCGAACTGGCGGCACCCGGGCGCAGATTGCGGGGCGCCCACTCGACACTGACAGCGGGGTTGTCGATCACCTCACGCAGGGCGGCGATGAACTGTTCGGGGTTCTCATCAGGCAGCAACCGTACGTCCAGTGAGGCAACTGCCTCCGACGGAATCACGTTCACTCGATAGCCGCCGTCGAAGATATTCGGCGAAATGGTACTGAACAGCACCGCTGCATTGCGCGGCTCATTCTCCTTGAGATATTGCAGCGCGGCTCTGCCCTCGTCCGACCCGGGATTCAGCAGAGCACGATAGCGAGCCGCCGCCTCGGGAGTGGAAATCGCGGCCATCTTCGAGAAATAGGAAGCGGTGGTATCACTGAGACGTACAGGTGGTTGCCACTCTGCCGCAGCTGCCACGGCACGCGCGAGATTGACGATGGCATTGCTCTGCAATGGCACCGAGCCATGGCCGGAAATTCCGTTACTGGTCAATAGCACGGCACGCGGCAACTTCTCCACAGATTGCACCGAGGCATAATGCACCTGCCCGTTCTGGCGCACGACGCTGCCACCCTCGGCCAGGCAGTACTCGGCATCAATCTTCTCAAAGTGCTCGTTGACCATGTGTTCAATACCGACCTGAGTGGAGCCCTCCTCCCCGGCCTCCGCCAGCAGAATCACGTCACGATCCAACTCTACCCCTTGACGCTTGAGCAGCACCATCGTCATTAGCGCGGCCACCAGATTGTCCTTGTCATCGAGCGTGCCACGCCCGTAGATCCAACCGCTATCGAGGGTCGCGCTGAAGGGCGGGAATACCCACTTGCCGGCATCCACATTGACAACATCGGTATGGGCCATCAACAGCAGCGGCCGTTTACTGCCATTGCCGCGCAGCCTTGCGACCAGATTGGGACGATTCTCGGCCAATGTGAAAGTCTCTACCTCGATGCCCTCGGCCTGCAATGTATTCACCAGATAATTGACGAGATCAATCTCGCGACCGGGAGGATCGGCAGTGTCGGTTCTCACCATGGCCTGGAAGTGCCGCAGAGTCTCTTCATCAATGGCACTGCGTTCGGCTTCGGCAGCCCAGGCGGACGCCGCTGCCAGCGTCAGCGCGGCATACAGAGAATGGCGCAACAGCATTCGCGCGGTCTTGCCAACAGACGTGTGTTTGGGTTTTTTCACGGTGCTCTCCCAACAGGCAGAAAGGGGTGATAGATTCAGAGGATCACGTGATGCTACGGAAGTTTGCGGCGATTTGCACCGGTTCTTCAGTCTGCATTATGATCGTGTTCAGTTTTAATCCGTTTCGCTGACACTGCACCCAAAAATTACAAAGGAGAGGCCGCCCATGCGACACCCGAAACCCGGATTGAATATCAAACCTCTGGCCGCCGCCATGCTGTTGTGGAGCGCCATGAGTTATGGCGCGGATGCAACCACATCCTCGATCAGGATGATCGACCCTGCCGCCTTCAACATCGACCAGTCGGAGATCGCCGCGATCAAAACGCAGATGCAGGCGGCGGTGGATGGTGGACATATTCCCGGGGCCTTGCTGCTGGTAGGCAACGCTGACGGCGTGGGTTTCCTTGAGACCGCAGGCACCCAGGGGCCGGACGACACTGCGGCGGTAGATGCCCAGACTATCTTCCGCGTCTACTCCATGACCAAACCAATCATCAGCGTGGCCGCCATGTCGCTGGTGGAAGATGGACTGTTGCGCGTCGAAGACCCGGTCAGCAAGTACATCCCCGAATTTGCCGATATGCAGGTAATCGACAGCGCCACCGGCGAGATCACCGCAGCACGCAATACCATGACAGTGGAGCATCTGCTGACGCACAAGTCCGGGCTGATTCAGGCGATCTTCTCGCCCGACACCGCACTGGGCAAGCAGTACACCGAGCAGATCCCCTCCGACGGCAGTCTCACCGCGCTGCAAGTCGCCCAGCGCATCGGCAAGCTGCCTCTGTTCTTCGAGCCGGGCACGAAATGGCATTACGGACATTCAACGGATGTGCTGGGCGCGGTGCTGGAAGTTGCCGCCGGACAGACGCTCGACGTGCTGCTCAAGGAGCGTATCTTCGATCCACTGGGCATGGACGAGACTTCTTTCTACGTGAGCGCCGACAAGTCTGCGCGCATCGCCGAACCGATCCACGGTGCGATGTCTGACAATACCGTGGTCAAGCCCTTCCTCTCGGGTGGCGGTGGCCTCAACTCGACGACAGAGGACTACCTGCGCTTCGCCAATATGCTGCTCAACGGTGGGGAGTATCGCGGAGAGCGCATCATCGAGGAAACGACACTGGACTTGATGACCGAGAAGCGCATCGACGACAGCGTTTCCAGAGAGCACTTCTTCTTCGGTGACCGAGGCAACTGGAGCATGGGTTTTCATCTGCAGCCAATTGCCGCCGACAAGCCGGACGGCCCGCACAACTTCGGTTGGCGTGGCATCGGGGGGACTCTGTTTCTGGTCGATCGGGAGAATGACTTCTTCATGCTCTACATGGAGCAGAAAATGAACGGCCCACGCGGAGCGCCCTTTGACAACAACACGGCCCAACGCATGGTGTACGAGGCCGTGTTGGACTGACGTATACCGTTTATTCCTTTTGTTCGTAATGGCCCATCAGCATGCCGGTGCCCAGCACGTGGCCTTCAATCGCCATCAGCAGGTCGGCCTTGTTGAGGCCGGCCGCGAGATTCAAAGCGGCATCCAGCGCATAGATGCGGAAGTGATAGGCATGCAGTTTGCCATCGACAGGGGGACGCGGACCAAAGTATCCGGTCTGACGTGCACCGTTGAGCCCGTTGATCATACCAGCCAGTTCGGCAATGCCGGTGACCGCAGCTTCCTTCATCAGAGCCTCAGGCAGGCCTGACGCCGCAGCGGGGATGTTGTAGGCCACCCAGTGCACAAAGGGCTGTGGTGTCGGGGCAATGGGATCATCCATAACCAGGGCCAGCTGCACGGTGCCGGCAGGCAGATTGCTCCAGCTCAATTGCGGAGAGACATTCTCACCGTAGGCAGAGTGCTTCAATGGCACGGTGCCGTGATTTTCGAAGGCGGGGCTGCTGACAGTGATGGTGTCTTCCATCTCTGCCGCCGAAACCAGGCTCGCCACCAGTGACAGGCCAAGCATGAAGGTGCTCAGGGTTTTATTGATCAGTTTCATTGCAGTACTCCAGTGTTATGCGGTGTTATGCGGGGATGCCACTATAGCCGTGCCCATCGGAAAGCAGAAGCCGGGTGAAAGGCGAAAGCGACGAGGCGAAGACAATCAGTCCGCGATGACAAACCCCTTCTCACGGAACAAACGCAGGCAGGCAGCCGCCGCTTCAGCGTCGTAAATCACCCCGGCGCCACGCTCAATCTCCTGCAGCGCCAGTTCAATTCCCCGCATTGGACGATACGGTCGATGCGAACTCATGGACTCCACCACGTCTGCAACTGCCGTAATGCGAGCTTCGATAATAATGTCATTGCCCTTCAAGCCACGCGGATAACCACTGCCATCCAGGCGCTCATGGTGTTGCCTCGCAACCTCTGCCACGGGCCATGGAAATGCGATGTCCTTGAGGATTTGATAGCCCTGCTCCGCGTGCTGCTTGATGAATTCATATTCCACGCTGGAAAGGCTTCCGGGCTTGGAGAGTATTTCTGAAGGCACCATGATCTTGCCGACGTCATGGACAGCGCCAGCCACGCGCAACCCCCGCTGCAAGTCCTCGTCCAGCCCCATTTCGGCAGCAATTGCCGCCGCCAGTTCGCCGACTCGGCGCTCATGTCCTGCCGTGTAGGGATCACGCAACTCAACCATCTGCGATACCGCAGCCGTGGTCGCGAACACCGCTTCCTGGAGGCGTTTCAGATAGGTCTGACTGACTTCCTGCGCGCGTCGGGTATCGGTGATGTCAGTGACGATTCCCTGATAGAACAGCGGCACGCCATCTGCCCCACGCTCGATGTTGGTGAGATCCTCTACCCAGCGCTCTTCCTGTGCCGCAGTCAAGATACGATAGATCTGGCGGAATTCGCTGCGCCCCTCGGTCGTGAAACGCTGCACCTCCTCCATGACCTGAGCAAGGTCATCGGGATGCACCATCTGCGCGAACGCAATGCGCCCGGAGTACAGGCTTGCAACGCTGTAACCCCAGCGGACAATGTTCTGAGACACAAACTCCACGGGCCAGCCTGGCTCTGCCCGCCAGCGGAACAAGACGACGGGGCTGGTATCGATGACACTGGCCGCAGTGCGCAAGGCCACCGTGCGCTCCAGACTGTCCAGTCCAAAGGAAATCTCGCGTGTGATTTCCTCGATAGTGGCCAATTCGTTCGGGCCAAAATAATCGGAATCTACCGCGTAGAGGTTGAGAGTTGCAATCGTCTCCCCGCCACTGAAGATGGGAAACGCTCCGGAAGCCTTGATGCCTGCTTGACTGGCAGCTGCATGCCACTGAGCCGCTCTGGGGTCAGAGAAGATGTCATTGCAGATGACCGCGAGTCCTGTATCAACAGCCTCCCCTGCAGGCCCGTTGCCATGTTTGTCTGAGGGATCAGCCTGCGCGCGCACGGCCGCCACAAAACCCTTGTCGTCTCCCGCAGAAGCCACAGATTTCACTACGCCTGTGGAGTCAAGCATGCCGATCCAGCCAAATCGAAATGAACCACACTCCACGGCAATGCGACAGATGCCTTCGAACAATTCCTGCCTGTTGGAGGCATGCACGAGTAGCATGCTGGACTGGGACAACATGGCGTAGAGCCGCCCCATACGTGCCAGCTCCAGCTCGTTCTGTCGTTGCACCGTCACGTCCCGCACAATGGAAAGCAGCACTGTATTTCCATCGCGATCAATCGGTCCGGAAAGTACGGCGACGTCGCGGACGCTGCCATCTGCCAGACGATGACGAAAATGAAACTCGTTGGATTTCTGTTGGAGGGCTCCAACCATTTCCGTCTGGAGTTCATCGCCTGCCATGACATTGATGTCTGCGATATGTTTTGCCATCAGCTGCTGATGGCTCCAGCCATAGAACAGCTCTGCTGCGGTGCTGGCATCGAGAATTGCACCGCTATGCGGCTCTATCACAAGGATGATGGCGTGATGGTTGTCCAGCAACGCACGATAGCGCTGCATTTCACGACGACTTTGGCGCCGCAGCGTCCACGCCAGTGTCAACGCCGTCACAATGACAAATCCCCACCCCTTCAGGATACTGATCCTCTGCACCACCTCGGGATCCGACCACAGCATGAACACGATACGATCACTGAACACTATGTAGAGCGCAGCGACCAAAGCGTAAACACCGACAACTTTCATAATCTGATTGAGAGACATTTCCTTTCCTTGTCCAATCCGTTGTCCACTATAACTTTGCACTCCGCAAACCTGAAGCATACCAGTTGCAGATTATGCAGAATGAGTCTTTCCCTATACCATTGCAGCAGTTATTTCTTCAACGAGATTGTGCGCCTCAATGACAACGGAACCAACACAGCAATCCTCTCCCTTCGCTTCTGCCGAGCAGATTGCCCGCTACTATAACGCCAACACCTCTCGCTTCCTGCGCTATGGTGGCAGTGGCAGCGCGGCGGCCATTCACCGCGCCATCTGGGCACCTGGTGTAGTTAATAAGGATCAGGCCTTCGGTTATCTCAACGCTCTGGTAGCCCACGCCGTGCAGCCGCTGCTCGGCACTTCTCCCGACGCAGTGCATCTGCTGGATCTGGGTTGCGGCGTCGGCGGCACTTCCACCTGGCTGGCTCAAGCGCTGGGGATCAAGGTGACAGGAATCACCCTCAGCGGCGCGCAGGTGGAGGTTGCCAGGGAGCGAGTACAGAGACTGGGGCTGGCTGAGCAGGTCGAATTTGTTCTGGGTGACTTTACCGCGTTGCCCGAGATGGCGCCGGTACAGGCAGCCTGTGCCATTGAGTCGTTTGTGCATGCGCGCGATACCAACGCATTCTTCACAATGGCGTCACGACAGATTCAGCCCGGAGGAAGGTTGGTGATCTGTGATGACTTCCTGAACCCTCCGCATTCCGCCTCAGCACAGAAGTGGATCGGGCGCTTCGTGCGCGGTTGGCATCTGAACAATCTGCAGCCCGTGGACGAGGTGCTGCGACTGGCTGAAATGGCAGGCTTTCGACTGCTGGAGGCGCATGACCTTTCGCATTGTGTGCGCTCGTTCTCAACACCGCTGTTGTGGGCGGTGACGACGCTGACTCGGCTGCCAGTGCCATGGGCCTACTGGCACAATCTCTCCGGAGGTACTGCCCTGCAAGTATGCCTGCGCAAAGGATGGACCAAGTACTGGGCGCTGGTGTGGGAGCGTCAGCAATCGTGACGACGGTTCAGTTGCAGCTGACATACCCGGTATCCAGGCAGCGTTGCGCCAGATCCTGTGCGTGCTGAAGCTGCTCGGGTGAAAGGTGACGCGCGATCGTGTCGCGATTGCGCACTATACGACTGCGGAGAGTATCGTTTGCGAGCGCTGCGGAGATGTGCGTCCACATAAACGCCAGCTCGTGATTTTGTGGTACACCGGACCCCAGCTCATAAAGCTCACCGAGTTTGTACTGCGCTTCCGTATCTCCCTGCTGCGCAGCTGCGAGATACCAGCGCGCCGCCTGCTCTTTATTCTGGGCACCCGCCACTCCCGAGCTGAGCATATCTGCGAGGCTTAATTGAGCCGCCGCATGGCCACGCTGTGCGGCCAGCAGATACCACTTTTCTGCAATCACAAAGTCCCGCTCGACACCGGTACCATTGCTGTACATTGCACCCAGATTGAATTCGGCACTTGGATAAGCCTGTGTCGCGGCGAGCTGCAGCCAGCGCAACGCCTCCGCATAATTCTGTCGAACGCCGAGGCCGTATTTGAACATGTAACCAAGATTGTTCTGCGCGGCTGCATACCCTTGCTCCGCCGCTGCGCGATACCATCGTGCAGCTTCCGCATAGTCCTGCTGCACGCTCTGCGCGTTGTCATACATGAACCCCAGATTGAACTGTGCGAGCATGTGTTTCTGTTCGGCCGCCTTGCGGTACCAGAGCAGTGCTTCCGCAAAGTTCTGAGTGACTCCAAAACCATTCGCGAACATGTTGCCGTAGTTGTACTGCGCGTCTGCATTGCCCTGCTCGGCAGCCAGCAAAATCCAGCGTAACGCTTCCGCATAGTCCTGGGTTACGCCTTCACCGGTCGCGTAGATAAACCCGAGTTCACTCTGAGCGGCGGGATCACCCTGCTGCGCACGCTTCAAGAGATTGGCATCCTGTGAAACAGCAAAATTGCTGATCAGGAGACAACCGAATACCAGCAGCGCCTTGCAGAGTCTTGCAGAGGTCATGTTGAACTTTTACACCTTCATCGTTGAGTGAACGCAAGATGACTTCAGAGGGTACTGCGGATCGGGGAATTTTGAGAGGTTGGCGGAGGGGGAGTCCACACTTTCGCTGTTTTAACCCGTCTCAATACACCTCAGAAAGTCACCTAACCTACTGATTTAAAATAATTCCTTGTCTCAACGAATATCACCAGCTATTATTCAATTGCAATTCAATTGTTGGTCTATTTGTTGGGAAAATATTTAGGGAGTAGAACTCCCTGCAAGGAAAAAAAATCGTGCCGCCAGTAGCAGAGCTTACAGCACTCGAAGTAAAGCGATTCGAGGGGCCCGGTTTTTATGCCGTGGGCGGAGTCACTGGACTATACCTTAAAATTGCCCCCGGCGGCTCTCGCTCTTGGATTCTCAGAGCAACCGTAGGCACCAAACGCAAGGACATAGGGCTGGGCGGCTTCCCTGACGTACCACTTACCAGAGCACGCGAGAAGGCCCGAGCAGCCCGAGAGATGATATGGGCAGGAACTGACCCTATTTCCCATCGAAAGGCCGCTAAGCTCGCCCTGAAGATAAAGCAGACCAATCACATTACATTCCGGCAGGCCGCTTCCCGCTGCCATGCGTCAAAGTCTCCCGAGTTCAGAAACGACAAACACCGCAAGGACTGGATCGCTACACTTGAGCGCCATGCCTTCCCAATTTTGGGAGATATGCCGGTAAGCGGAATCGGGATGCCCCAAGTCCTGCAAGTATTAGAGCCTATCTGGCACACAAAAACCGAAACAGCGACAAGAGTACGCCAACGGATTGAGGCAGTGCTTTCATGGTCAACCGTGAGCGGCTTTCGCTCCGGCGAGAATCCAGCCCGATGGGATGCGAACCTGAAAGAGGTTCTACCGAATCCCGGCAAAATTGCAAAGGTTGTACATCACCCCGCCTTACCGTGGCAGGACGTTCCACAGTTCATGAAGGAACTACGAAAACGCGAAGGCAACTCGGCGCGAGCCCTTGAGGTTGCCATATTGACCGCCTCACGAAGTAGCGAAGCAAGGGGCATGCTTTGGCCAGAGATCAATTTCGAGACAAAGATATGGACCGTTCCCCCGGAGAGAATCAAAGCCGGGAAAGAGCATAAAGTTCCCTTGTCTGACGAAGTGTTCCGCATCATTGAAAACCAACCGCGAATCGATGGAGTTCAATTGGTGTTCCCTGCCCCGCGTGGCGCCCAACTCTCTGACATGGCATTACTTCAGACGGTAAGGCGAATGGGAGCCCCTGCCGTCCCTCACGGCTTCAGGAGCAGTTTCAAGGACTGGGCGCGCAGTTGCACCGCCTATCCCGATGAAGTCTCAGAGCTGGCCCTAGCGCACGTCAACAGCGATGCAACGCGGGCAGCATATGCGCGAGACGAGCTTCTTCCTCAACGTGAAAAAATGATGAAGGATTGGGCGAAGTTCTGCCTGACGCTTCCGAATGAGGAAGCAAAATCACAGGAGCGGAGCATATAAAATGACTGAAGGAAGCGCGCGATGGAAACTCGTTCCTGATGAAGACAATCCTCGAAAATCGCTTTGGATTTGGGACGGCTCCGAAAAAGATGACATCGAAGAGCTATTCCGACGGGTGCGCGCAGGTGAGGCTACAGAAACTGATCACGAACTATTTGACGGTTGTCTTCTTGACAGATTTGTCACCAGAGCATTTGCAAGAGAAACGCTGGAACCTTGGATCGCCGAATACTTAGCCAACGCATTTTACAAGGTTATGAGCGGCGGAGATTGGGATGCAGAAATCCATTTGCCAGGGCGCCCTCGTCCTTCTGCATTTGCTTGGAGAGAGCAGCGAGCGCTGGAGATTTACTGCGAGGTAACTAATGCGGTCAACCAAGAAGGTCAAGGCATAACAGAGGCAATTAGTGCAGCGGCTGACCGAACGGCAGTTTCTTATGAGACAGCGCGGGCTGATTACTACAAGTGGCGCCGGAAACTTTCTAAAAAAATCCCGAAAATATAGAAATACGACAAGTAGTGACATCTGAATAATAGGCATCACCTAATATTAAGGAGGTGCCGACAGTGACAGCCGTATCATTCACGACCCCGCAATCGAAGAAATATCTCAGCGCAAAAAGCGTATCCCAGCGATTGGAAGTAAGCATCCCTACAATTTGGCGATGGACTGCTGCGGGTAAGTTTCCGAAACCTCAAAAACTCTCCCCCGGATGTACGAGGTGGGACCTTCAATCCGTTGAAGCATGGGAAACAAGTCGAGGTGCCGCATGAGCGCCTCAAACGAACACGCCCCGGCCAGCTCGCAACTGGCACAGGGCGCAAATCAAAACAGACCCCGCAATTCTACCAAGTTCACGCCACGATTGCACCGGCTCGCGTCTGCACTTCTTGAGCGGCCCAGAGCAATCCGGGACCTCATTGACGTTATCCCTACCAACAATCCTGCTGAGTATGTGAAGCAGCTCAGGAGATGCCATGGGCTTTCTATTCCATGCCAATGGGTGAAGTTCACAACATGCGACGGCGAAAAATCGCGGCTCGGGATCTATCACGTTACCGAATCCGACGCCGCTGTATTGCAAGAGCTGGTAAGCCGGGCGCATGAATAGCCATGCGCCTAAGATACCAGCGGCACACAGTTGGGAAATTCGGTCCCGGCAAATGGCCTGCCCTGATGATCTGGTTTGCTGACGAAGTGACAGGCAGCGAATACGTTGCAATGTTCAATTGCATCCTGACTCGCGCCCGATCCACAGGAAAAGGCAAGAAGGGCGACCCGCTCCCTCCAGGTCAATTCCGAGTGGCGACAAAATCCGCGTTTGCAATGTTGTGGCGGTCGACTGATTTCCCAGCGCGATACCTACGAGACATTCACAGGCGAGTGACCATGCTTTCAAGAATCACGCTAACAGGTGAAGTCAGTAAAGGCGACCGGCTCCATGCTGCAAGTCTTCGCGTGTGGCAAGAATGTGGCAACGCGTGTGGCAATAGTGTGGCAAGCGAGTGTGGCAAGAGTATCCCTCAAACCCATGAGCCAAGCAGCCTTCAGGTAGATTCAAGTACAGGTATTTATTGCCGCAGTAACAAGGTGAATAAGGTAAGTGCAGTTACTGCTATTACTACTGTAGTTAGAGAACCAATACATACATGCCCCTATTGTGACGGCGAAGGTTGCAAATGGTGCGACCTTGCAAACCAGTCCGAAGAGGAATGGCTGAAGGCCTATGCTTAGAAACCTACTAGGAGATTCCATGCAACAAAAACTCGCACAACTATTGACCGCAGTTGAAAACATCGCGCCGTCCGAATTGATCTTCATGCCCGATAGCGACTTAAGAGAACTGGAGCGCATATCTGCCCGCCTGAGCGAGCGAATAGAAATGCAGCGCATCTGGCGAGGCAATGAAGCAACCACAATCCCAAGGAGTCGACACAATGCAACCGCTCAATAAATATGAATCAGTTCTATTGGAAATGGCCGGGGAACTACTTCTCGCCTCGATACAGATTTCAGAACTATCCAGCTATCCAGAGGATACGCAAGCAGCTTGGAGCAATCACGACCAGAGCAAGCTTTATCCTCGAATCACAATCACTAGCCCGCACGGCGGCGGCGCCATGAGGATTGAGGCGACACTGTGCGACCCCATCACAGATGAGGCAGTTGTCAGACTGGTTTGCCTAGAAGCAATCGCAGAGGCCACACACTGATGATGAACATTCATGCAGATTGGAAAGCAATTCTTGCGGCGATACCCGGCACGAGCGCAAATGTTGGAAAGGCAAAACGTGAAATGGAAAAAGCTTTGAGGCGCGCCGGATACTCACGAACGGAAGCACTTGAGATCACTGTTCGATATTTCAGGGCGCGGAATGAAACCTAATCATATTGGAGCAACTGGGCTTGCAGCAAAATACTTGCCCCCCGGCGATGAGGCAGAGGAGATACTTTCTCTGATTCGTTTGGGGGTAAAGTTCCAAGGGCAACACACTGGACGAAAGCCGGGAACAATTTCACGGCTTGTTCTACTCTCGGCTGAAAAGATCGGCCCTCCCTATTCCTTCAATCTCTTAATTGCAGAACTGGAGCGATCCGCAGCACGTCGAGAGCTGAACGGAGTCAGTGCATCACCCGTCGAAAAAGTAGACAGGATTTGGGAGCTTGTGACTATTCACGACACTAAGAATGGTCGATATCAAGTGCCATTTTCCACACTTCGCAACCACCTAACTAATGCCAAAAAAATAATCAACGCACGATAGATTCCCGATTACCCCCTATCCCGTGAATGCCACTTGATACGCTGCAAGCACGCCAGAATTAAACAGGCGCAACAACTCAACGAGGCAGCAAAATGTCGGACACTCAACAATTAATTGATGTAATTAACAAGCAAGGCGATGACTGGCAAGAGTTTCAAAAAGTTTACGATATGAGACTGAAAAACCTTGAACAGGAAACTAACGTACTAGCCAAGAAAGCAGGTCGTCAGATTTTCGGCGGCGATGGTGGCGCAGCCAATCAACTAGAGCAGTTTATTGACGTTAAAACAGGTAAGGCTGTTCCTGTCTACTCTCATGCCGACAAGCTCTCATCTTATGAAATGAAGTCAAATGCCCCAAGCCTTGGCAGAGTCCTGCGCGGAATTATCTTGGGCGGGCGCGCTCACGATGCCGCAGAACTTGAATCTGAGCGCAAGAGCATGGGCATCGGGTCAGATCCTTCAGGCGGCTATACCGTTTCAGGCTCTCTCTCAAACGAGTACATCGACCTACTGCGCGCAAACATGGTACTGAGTAAAGCAGGCGCCCGCACGCTTCCAATGGATAGCGGGAAAGTCACCATTGCCCGCGTGACTGCAGACCCGACTATCTCATGGAAGGCAGAGAATGCCGCCATCACCGCCGCATCACCAACGCTCGGCGCGATCACCTTGGATGCAAAAACCTGTGTTTGCTTGGTGAAACTCTCGCTCGAATTGTCGCAGGACTCAGCGAACATTGAGCAGATATTGCAGCAAACCATCACCTCTTCGATGGCAAACGCGATTGACTCTGCTGGTTTGATTGGCGTCGAAACAGATTCAGGCGCAGCCCCTTCCGGTATCATCAACCTGTCAGGCCGTAACTCAGTCACCAGCATTGGAGCACCCACAACGTGGGATTTCTTGGTCGATGGTATGTATGAACTCATGCTCGACAATGTGCCTGCTGAGAACATCGGCGCATTCATCGCGCACCCTTCCGTGTGGAAGAAAATGCGAAAGCTCAAAACAGGCATCGCCAGCGACAACACACCACTGACCATGCCCGAGGAAGTGAAGGCATTGCAGAAGCTTTGGACGACTGCCGCACCTCTGACTGGGGGCACAACAGCAACCGGCGTTATTGGTGATTGGCGCGACCTGATCTTCGGTGTACGCAAAGACATTACAGTTCGCGTACTTTCTGAAACCTTCATGGGCAGCAACCTTCAAGTTGCAGTGCTTGCCTATGCACGGGTGGACTTCGCCGCTACTCGCGCCACAAGCTTCTGCACGCTGGAAGGAATCACTGTGTAATACGTTTGATGCCTAGCCTTGGTCTAAAAGCCAAGGCCGGGCAGATGACCGGGGCACATTCAGTCTCTGCAACTTTTACCCGCTGTGTACCTCAGCCACCACACTCGCAGATAATTCCCCATTTTTCAAAAATCAAGTTTTCAAGGTTCTGTATGGCAAATCACGGCGGCAATAGGACTGGTGCAGGGAGGCCGAAAGGGTCTAGCAGCAAGAGAGAACCGACAACGCAACCGGCTGCACCTTCATCGAAAACCTATGACAGCGCAGAGGACTACTTGCTTGCGGTGATTTGCGGCACAGAGCCAGCCGACCCGGTGCGCGTGTCTGCCGCCAGAGGGCTCCTACCCTACCAGCGCGGCAAGCAGCGTGCCCCCCTAGCCTCGAAGCCCCCCAGCGAGTTACAACGAGCTGAGGGGGTAGACGCAGAATTAGAAGCGAAGGAAATATGGCGCAAGAAGTCTGAAGCAGTCCGTGCCAGACTGACAACCAGTAAGGAATAAATAATGAACACCGTAAATGTGCACCCAATGCCGGTCGCTTACCAATCCATTTCCAAGCGGTTTAGACCGTCTCCCCCACCCATTTTTCCCGGTGGTGCGCCGACGCTGGAGGAACGGACTCTGGCGAGGGCGCTATTTGCTGAACTGGACGCTGAAAGTCAGGAGTGGTACAGGGGAAGGTTGCCATAGATTGGCGTTAGTGCCGCAGCCGGTGCGGGCCTTCAGGGCTTTGTGATCGTCTCGTTGAGACAGAGCTGATTTCAAGTTCCGGGTATGCGATAGGTTTCGATGACTGCTGTTAGCCGAATCGTATTGGTGATGTCGCGGGGAGTATTGCTGAAAATTCTAGTGAAAAATCCGGTGACAACGATATTGCTGTGCGGGAAATTCTAAGAAACGGGCACGCAGGTCAAATGGTGTTGATCCGGAAATCTTCAGAGATGGCCCGGTATACTGGCTTTGTGGACTTAAAAACCCTCTGTTTACCTCCATCGCTATGATACGCGGCATTCTTTAGTATCGAGACTTTTTTGTTTATTACTTCTGAATCGCCAACATTAGTGAACTTAATGATAGGGTAATGTTTCTCGGCAAGTTTTTCCTGAGAGTCGTCTCGCGAGTTTCTATATAGAGATTTCTTCAGGTCCAAGACTTTTTCGCCGATATTGGTGTCATCAAATCCAAACCCAAGGAAAATAACCTGTGCCGATCTGGAGAAACATTCGCGAATGTCTTGGTAGTTCGATTGACTACGTTCGCTAATCAATTTAATCCTCGTGTAAGCTTTACTAACCATACTTTCTAGGTCGTCGGATCCGATTGGAGCATAAACGTCAGGATCATCGTCGCCACCCGCCCAAGCGTAATTCATAACGCATCCATAAACGTGATGAATGCTTGCCGAAATCTTTTTCAAAAAGGTGATTTGTTGATCCTTAGTGAACATTGAAACGTTTGACGTGACCCTCGTATAAAAATAGCGCTCCAATGATGCGTCATAGTTAAAACTCACGACATTCAAATTTAATGGTTTCTCAGGGTCTGAAAGCTCCGCCGCAGACTGGCCGCTGACCAAGGCTTCCCACAAGAATCTATACCAGTTTGTAAGTTCTTTATCCCCTTTGTTAGAACTAGGGTCAGGTCTTTTGAACCTTTCTTCCTGAGCAGACCTGATTATTACCTCAGAAATTAGTCGCTTTGCTGTAAGTATTAATCGGCTTTTGTCTTCATAATGATAGAGGAAAGAGTCAATGCTAACTGGATCGTAAAACTCAAGCGCCTCCTTGAGTTTCAAGTAATCGCCTCGCGAAGGGTTGCGCATATCGGTGTACCCTCTGCAACTGGAGATCAATTTGTCTACAAGATCGTGCCCGAGGGGATAGTTGTACCCGCAGCTCGCTCCAGCGCCCAGCACCAGCGTGGTATGTACTTCAAACATAAATAATCCAAAACAATAGTTAGCTTCCCACTGCGAATACTGTCGATATTTACAGCAAAACCGCGATGAATCAAGACTCCGGCAGGCGAACAGTGTCGAGTTGCCGGTTAGTGGTGAGGAGCAATCTCAACCTTGAGCTTTCTGCCGTCGCAACTCCCGCACCAATTTGAGGTGTGCGCGCTTTGCTTCGATTAACGATTGGGGAATATCGTCGCTTTGTAGCGCGCCCACTCTGCTTGCCTTAATCAGTTTTCGGATATAACTATCTGACATAACCTCTACTGGATTGCCGCTCTTTGCTTTCATTGCAGGCTCCCCTCAATTAAGTTTTCGGTGAATCCCCAGTTTTCGGTTCAAATAGTCCCTTATGTATCTCTTCTATGTCACAAACTAGCCCGCCCATGAGTGAAGCTACATCCTTCACATACGCATCCAGCCCTTCATTCTCACTCAACGCCTGAGACAAGCTGATAGCTTGGTGCGTAAGAGTAGCGAGCGTGTTTCTGGTGCCCAAGTCGACGTGGATAGTAATTGAATCATTCATGACTGCTTCTCCTGAAGTAAAGGGAATTCAGGATAGCATTTTCAGAATGTTGGCCTAGGCGTGGGGAAATTCTAAACAGGAAGTGTAACTTATTGATTTTGCAGGCAAGTTGGCGGAGGGGGAGAGATTCGAACTCTCGAAGGACTTTCATCCTCGCCGGTTTTCAAGACCGGTGCATTCAACCGCTCTGCCACCCCTCCGCAACGGGGGCCAATCTTACTGATTTTTCGAATTCAGTCAACCTCAGA
>JAUSMU010000307.1 GCA_030645995.1 Gammaproteobacteria bacterium
GTTACTGGTGGTGGGGCATCGCGGGGTCATGGTTCTGGATAGATCCGGTGGAAGATCTTGTTTTTGTCGGCATGATCCAGAATCGCGACTTGCGCTATGCGCGGCAATTGCAGTTGATGAGCAAAGAGCTGGTATACGGGACGATTACTGAGTCTAAAAAGTAAATTTTTGATTTGCGCTTCGTATAGTTAGATCAGTGCGAGCAGCAGGCGCGGTACAGGACACGCCGTAAACACATCCATGTGGGCTCGCTTTCGCCATCCATGGCTCAAGACGGTCCTGCTCAGCGCCCCCTGCTCGCATCGATAGAACGCGATAGCGCAAAGCCAGCCTCAGCGATTTTGAACCCCAATTGCAGACCACTTGCCGACTCTACATACTTGTTCAGGGCACTATACATGCCGAGTCCTTTATCCATCAAAAGGTACCCATGAAATGACCAGCAGTATTCTCGCTACAGTTGGATTGATAATTGATATTGTGGGGGTGGTGCTCGTAATGAAGTACGATCCAGGTAGGCCATTAGCTGTCCGTGATTCGAAAGGCGAGGAAGTGCTTCTTCCGCTAGGCTCCTCTGCCGAGCGGAAGGTTGGTGCTCGTCTCTTTTCCTGGGGCGCTTACTTAATTGTTCTGGGATTTCTAGTGCAGATACTCAGTCAATGGGTACGCTGAACTGATGCTCAGATGTTTCGCCATGCCGTCGAATTTTCAAGAAGTATTTTCGCCAGGCAAGCACTGCTCTAACTACGAAGCGCAAATCAAAAATTTACTTTTTAGACTCCGTAATCGTCGCATAAACCAATTCCTTGCTCATCAACTGCAACTGCCGCGCGTACCGCAAATCGCGATTCTGGATCATGCCGACAAAAACCAGATCTTCCACCGGATCTATCCAGAACCATGACCCCGCTATACCCCACCACCAGTAACTCCCTTCCGACATTCCGCCATTGCGCGCCGGATCAACCACCACGGCGAAATCCAGCCCGAAGGCATTGCCCGGATACCCTGGAATCTCCGTCATGCCCGCTGGCAACTGACTGGTACGCATCAGGTCGACGCTCTCCGGCTTGAGAATTCGCACGCCGTCCAGCTCGCCGCCATTGGCCACCATCTGGGCGAAGCGCAGGTAGTCGCCTGCTGTCGAGGTCAGGCCTCCGCCGCCGGAGAGCAAGGGCACAGGGTCGATGAACTCACCGTTCTCGGGGCTGCTCAGCCCGGTTGGAGAGGAGGTGTATTCGCGAGAGAAGCGTGCGGCTTTCTCGCTGCCAACGTAGAAGCGCGTATCGACCATGCCCAGCGGCGCGAAGATCTGCTCCTGCAGATAGGCATCGAGTGTTTTGCCAGACAGCACCTCGACGAGGTAACCCTGCACGTCTACCGACACGCTGTAATGCCAGGCGCTGCCGGGTTGCTGACGCAGCGGAATCTGCGCGAGCTTGCCGATCATATCCTTGAGCGTGGAGTTGCGGTCCAGCACGTTGGCCTGGGTGTAGAGCGTGTCGACCTGAGAGCGGGAGAACGCGCCATAGGTGAGGCCGCCAGTGTGGCTCATCAGCTCGCGCATGGTCATCTTGTGCTGTTGCGGCTCCGTTACGGGCACGCCGTTGGGGCCGTCTTCCCTGGCTACCTGCAGGTTGGCGAACTCGGGAATGAATTTCTCCACCGGATCGTCGAGGTTGAACTTGCCTTGCTCGTAAAGCGTCATCATGGCCACGCCGATAGTCGGCTTGGTCATGGAGAAAATGCGGAAGATGGTGTCTTCATTCAGCGGGACTTTATTTTCGAGGTCCTGATAGCCATAGGTGTCGGTGTGCACCAGCTTGCCCTCGCGAGCGATCATGGTGACGATGCCAGCCAGCTGACCCTTGTCGACCTCGCCGCGCATGCCCGCGTTGAAGGCCGCCAGCGCGGTGCTGCTCATGCCGACGTCTTCCGGACTGACCTGCGCCAGATTGCGGTCGGCGCTCTGCGCGTGCACCTGTGCCAGTGTCGCTGCTGCCAACAACAGCGCCAATCCTGTGCGCTGCAGGGTGATTGCGATTTTGTGAACCGTGGTCGTGTGCCCTGATCTATTCATGCGTTAACCCCCCCTTCGATCAATGAATGACTGCATCGCCACCCCTTTGCAGGCGATGGCGGATGTAAGCACATTCTGGAATCGATCTCAATTGAGGGCGCGAGTAAATCAGCTCTGCTTGCGCATCAGCAGCAGGCCGGTGCCGATGACGATCGAGGCAATGCCAGCCCACACCGGGACAGAGACATATTCCTTCTCATCGATCGACATGCTCAAGGGGCCGAGTTCGGCCTCGTGGGTTTCTTTTGTAAAGCTGAAGCCTCCATAGATCAGGCCCATGATACCGGCGCCGATGAAGACGATTGCGAGCAGTTTTTGCATTGACATGGCAGAGTTCCTTTAGAGTCT
>JAUSMU010000331.1 GCA_030645995.1 Gammaproteobacteria bacterium
TGCCCTACTTCATGCTGCCGCTGACGCGGATCATGACGGCGTTGAACCAGAACCTCGTCAAGGTCGAAACCTCCAAGGCCTTCACGCCGCTGGAGCGCCAGGTGATCGGCATGATCCATCATCTGATCTACGGACAGGACGAGGATTTCTACGCCAAATGGATGCATGACCGTTCCCACGCTATCGGCAGCTTCTGCTCCGGGGGGACCATCGCCAATCTCACGGCGCTGTGGGCAGCTCGCAACAATCTGTTTGCTCCCAACGCGGGCTTCGCGGGGCTGGCCCAGGAAGGGCTGGCCGCCGGCATGGCTCACTTCGGTTATCGCGGGCTTGCCGTGCTGGTGTCGGAGCGCGGCCACTACTCGCTCGGCAAGGCCGCCGACATTCTGGGCATCGGACGGCGCAATCTGGTGGCTATTCAGACCGACGCCCACAATCGCATTCGTGTGGATAGCCTCGCGGCGCGTTGCGACGATCTGCAGAGCGAGGGCATCCGCGTCATGGCCATCGTTGGCATCGCGGGCTCCTCGGAGACCGGCAGCGTCGACCCGCTGAATGCCATGGCAGATGTTGCCCAGCAACGTGGTATCCACTTCCATGTCGATTCCGCGTGGGGTGGCCCCACACTGTTCTCGCACAAGTATCGCAAGCTGCTGTCGGGCATCGAACGCGCCGACTCAGTAACGCTGGATGCCCACAAGCAACTGTACGTACCGATGGGGGCCGGCATCTGCGTGTTCCAGCGTCCGGAGACTCTCTCCAGCGTCGAACACCATGCCGAGTACATCATTCGCAAGGGTTCCAAGGATCTGGGCAGCCACAGCGTGGAGGGCTCGCGCCCCGGCATGGCGGTACTAGTGCATGCCGGACTGCACATCATCGCCCGCAGTGGTTATGAGTTGCTGATCGATCAGGGCATTGAGAAGGCACGACGCTTCGCCGACCTCATCAAGACGCTGCCGGACTACGAGCTGATCACAGAGCCCGAACTGAACATCCTGACCTACCGTTATGTGCCGGAATTCGCCAGGACGCTGCTCGATGGAGCCAGCCCGGCAATCCGCGATCAGGCCAATGCCATCCTCAATGTCATTACCAAGAGCATTCAGAAGACGCAGCGCGGACTGGGACGGTCTTTCGTGTCGCGGACGCAATTGACTCCGGAGCGCTACGAGCGCCACGCCATCATCGTCTTCCGGGTGGTATTGGCCAACCCGCTGACGACGATGGAAATACTGGAGGGAATTCTGGAGGAACAACGCGAGATCGCGTCGATGGAACCGGTGCAATCAGAGGTGTTGAAACTGCAAACGCTGGCAAAGAGCCCGCAGGGCTGAAGAATCAGCCCCGCAGCGTTTGAAAGGCAAACTCAGGGCATCGAGTCTGCAGCACCTTCTTTCGGAGGAACAATCAGATCTTCCTTGGTCACTTTCAGCATCAGCAATACTGTTGACCCCACGTAGATCGAAGAGTAGGTGCCGATTGTGATACCAAGACACAGCGCCGTCGCGAAACCTCGAATCGAGTCACCACCCGCCACCAGCATCGCAATGACCACCAGCAAGGTGGTACCAGCCGTAATCGTGGTTCGACTCAGAGTCTGATTCAGTGAGGCATTGATCAGCTCTGCAGGCGTGCCTTTGCGCATGATGCGAAAATTCTCCCGCACCCGGTCAAATACCACGATTTTGTCGTTTACCGAATACCCGATAACCGCCAGGACTGCGGCGAGTACAGTCAGATCGAATTCCAGACGGAATACGGAGAACACCCCGACGGTGATGATGACGTCATGGATGAGGGCGACGACGGCTGCGATTGCAAACTTGGTCTGAAAACGGGCGGCGACATACAGCATGATCATGCCCAGCGACACCAAAATGCCCATGCCACCACTCTCGGCCAATTCTGCGCCGACACGCGGACCGACGAATTCGAGACGTCGCAACTCCACATCGGCAGTCGAATTCTCCTGCAGGACCGCGATGACGTTGCTGCCCAGCTCTTCCAGCTGGCTGGCCATCTCGACTTCGCTCAGCGTATCGTCCACCGGCATGCGGATGAGGATATCCTGATCGGAACCAAAAGCGACCACCTGAGCATCATCATAACCCGCTGACTCCAGCGCATCACTGACCGCACCGACCTCCACGGACTCCGAATATCCTACCTCTACAAGGGTGCCACTGGTGAAATCCAGACCAAACTGCAGCGAATTGATCATCAATGACCCCAGGGAGATCACTACCGCTGCTACCGAAATGATGCAGAGAACCCTGCCTGTCTTGATGAAATCAAACTGTCTGAGCGTTATTGCCATACCTTACTCCAGAATCTTGTCTCGAACGCCTGTCAGACGTAATTGCCAATCGACAGGCTCTTTACCTGACGGCCACCATACATGAGGTTAACAACGGCGCGAGTGACCACAA
>JAUSMU010000334.1 GCA_030645995.1 Gammaproteobacteria bacterium
TTTCTTCGTCTGGTTCCTGCCAATCCTGCTGATCCTCGGCTCTGACGTGACCAGCGGCGGAGAGAAGGCCGCCTGGATTCTGGCAATCATCTTCCTGTCCTGGTTTGCCTGGATTTTTTACTTCCTGCTCGCGCCAATCAAGCCGCGCAATCGAGACTACCGATATTGATGAAATCCGGGGCGTCCCAGGTGCTTTGAAACAGACTTTAGACCAGCCCCGGAGTTTCAATCCTCCTCGTCTTCGTCATCATCCTCAGGCGTTGCGACATCGACGACCGCGCCCGCCACCTTGAACGGCACCTTGGCGACTTCCAAAGTGACATCCACCGCCGTTCCCACCACCGTGCCAAGGCAAGCCGTCAACCCCAGGCTCACCAGCACGACAGACAATAATTTCAGTCGTTTGTTCATGACAACAACTCTCAACGGTTCATGATCTCGGTAAAAGGTTTGATGCGCTCCAGCCCCGCACCGGTCTCCACCATGCGCGCAAACTCCTCTGCCAGACGCACGCTCTCGGCCAGTACGGTCTGCCAGTATGCGTAGCGGCTCGTTTCGTCCATGGTCTCGAAATCCTTGCGGTCAGGTATCTTGCCATAGGGCAGACGACTGACAAACTCCGATGACGGGGCAACCAACAGCACATTATGGTAATTGGCCGGATTGACCCGGCGCCAGCGCAGCGCCTTGTCGAACCAGCCGGGCGTCAGGTGCGGATAGAAATGCGGATACAGCACCAGTGCATCGCCATCCAGAAACGGCATGTCGAAGTGGTAATCGACGATGCCGCCATCCCGATACACTCCGGGCGGCGCACCGGGGATATTGCGCACCCCTTCCATCACGAGCGGGATCGAGCCACTCGCCAGCAATGCCTCGCGGACGTTGTCTTCAGTCAGCGGCACACAGCGGGTCGGCATATCACGCAGCCGGGTCAGAGAAGTGAGTGGCGCGCCTGCGTGAAACAGGACTCGCTCGAAGCTCAGGCGCAAACTGCGGCGGCTCAGTGAGTTGGCCGCAGCACACAAGGCCAGCCCGCCAAGCAGCAGTGGCTTGCGGTCCGAGCGCAGCAGCCCGCGCGCGCGATCCGCGACGATGTGGACGCCGACCCGGCTGTTCGTTGCGATCTCGACAGCGCCTTTGGCCCCGAGCACGACGTCCACCAGCTTGCGCGCCTCGCTGCTGATTTCGTGCATCGAGGGTTGTGCGGAATACGTCTGCCGGGAGTAATGCCACGCCAGCCGGTCAATCCCGGCCAGCGGATCGGCCAGCCCCAGACAGGCGAGGCGCCAGGCACC
>JAUSMU010000345.1 GCA_030645995.1 Gammaproteobacteria bacterium
TACCAGGTGTCCTACACCTCCACATCCAACCCCCGCAACTCGCGCAACGGCGAACTTCACACGGAACGTGGGGAGCAGCCCGGCAACCCGTTCCTGGCGAAAAAATCTCCCGGCAACCAGATGTACGGCGTCGTCCTCAACGGCGACGGCCTGCCAGACCGTGGCACTCAGGACATCAACAAAGTCGGCCTGATGGACTACCTCGGCTCCGGCACCACAGCGAGTGGCGTGCTGCTGCGTGAAGACGTCCGCGCCCGTTCGCTGCGTCCGATCAACAAGACGCACACGATGTCGGATGGTCATACCTCTGACGGCGACAACATGTCCGGCAGCACCGACCACAACAGCCGCCTGATGTTCCAGGCCGACTTCAAAGTGCCGTTCCTGGAAGGTTGGGAAGGCATGGCGGCCTACGCCCAGAGTGAGCAGACACTGCGCTACATGAACAACCAGGCCTACGACATCGAAGCCATGAAACAGGGCCTCAAGTGTGACGTGCTTCGTGACCGCGACGCCTGCTACAACCCGTTCTTGGTGGTGGATCAGTCCACCAACAACACCAAGGATATAATGAACCGGATTGCAGCGCGTGACCGTAAAATGACTCAGAGCTGGCTGGACACTGTGGACATCGTGCTGAACGGAGAGATTCCGCTGGGCGGCTTCGAACTGCCAGGCGGCGTGATCGGCGCAGCCGTGGGTTACCAGTGGCGCAATGACAAGTACACCAATACGCCTTCCTCCAGTGAATTGCGTGGCGATACCTGGATCGGCAGCCCGTTCCCGGAAGAAATAACGACGGGCACCCGTGACGTAGATGCCTACTTCGTCGAGCTGGCAATTCCCGTCCTGGAAACAGTGGAAATCGAAGCTGCCGTGCGTCATGAAAGCTTCAGCACTGATCAGAAGTCCACTGACCCGAAATTCGGCATCACCTGGCAGACAACTGACTGGCTGACTCTGCGGGCTACTACTGGCGATGCGTTCATTGCACCGTCACTGACTCAGCTGCTGGACCCTGTCAGCTGTGGTCTGTCCACGGTGTCTGACCGCTTCACTCCGTTCTCTGCGTTCACCACTGCTTGTTCCGGCGGTAACCCGGCGCTGGAAAACGAGTACTCCACATCCAAGCAGTTGGGTATGGATCTGGCGTTCGGTGATTTCGACTTCTCGATGACGTGGAACGAAACCGACTTCGACAACCGTATCGTTGGCATCTCCGGTCAATCGGTCATGAACAATGAATTCGCGGCCTTCAAGACGTGGTCCGGCTTCGCTGGCAGCGGTATCGGTGCAGCCAACCAGCCCACCAGGGCACAATTGGCGGCCTGGCTGGCCAGCGGAAAGAGCAACCCGGACATCCTGCGTGACCCGGATGACCTCGGCAGCCTTCTGCAGATTACGACTCCGGGCAGCGTGAACGCCACGAGCGTCAAGGTCACGGCCTATGACATTCAGAGCAACTACCGCTTCGATATGGGCGATATGGGTGCCTTCCGCATCAACCTGCAGGCGACGGTGATGGACTCGTTCGAGTATCAGGACAGCGCGACCGCGGCGGTAAAGGAAGGTTTGGGACAAACCAACCTGCTGACGGCCACTGCTCCTGCAGTGCCAGAGATCAAGGCCAACCTGCGTCTGGGCTGGACCATGGCAAACCACGCGGTCACTGGCACGGTACACTACGTGAGCGCACTGGATTGGGATGGTACGAACTACATTCCGTCCATCCTGCAGTTTGCGGGCACCAACCCGAACCCGAGCATTATCGGTGGTCAGATCAAGGCTTGGACAGACTTCGACCTGGCCTACACCTACCGTGGCATCAGCCTGTACGGTGGCGAGATGGGCGTCAGCGTTGGTTCGCGCAACATCTTCGACCGTCAAGCTCAGCGTACTCCTGACTTCGCCGGTGTAATCGGCGAGTTGCAGGACCCGATGGGCCGTTCGCTCTATGCACGTTTGACTTACGACTTCTAAGTCAGCGGATAGTCTTGCCGCCTGATCAGCGCGTATCTTGACGCTGACGGTGGTAGTAACAAAAAAGGGGCTCCCGGTGGGAGCCCCTTTTTTTTCGTACCAAATCTCAGTAAACGACTATTGACCAGGGCCCTTGATCGCGGCCTGTTGCATGCCCATGGCGTCGCGTGAGCGATTACGCTCGGATCGCGTCAGTTCTCCAATGGCAGGGCCACCCTGGTCATAAATGCCACCTCGCAGGGCGAAGAGTAAATATTCCGCAGGCTGCGAGCTATCTGCATCCTTGTTGGTAAACAGGGCAACAGCGGCATCCATCTTGGCTTCACGATCCTCCTCGTTCGGGTAAGAAAGGATATCTGCCACTACGGTTTCCAGAATGTTCAGGTTGTCCAGAATGATGGCCGCTTCTGGTGATTGGGTATACAGGTCCGGGGCGATCGCTGGTGCCATTGGCAATTCACTGGGAGGAGGGAACACGCTCATGCCACCGTCAGTGCCAATCTTGCTCCAGAAGCGTTCCAGTGCGGCATCCACGCTGTTGGTAAATTGTTTGTCCAGAGTTTCCAGGATGATGGCTTCGAGAGACGCCAACTGTAACCATTGCTGGGTCCACATCAAACCGCTCAGGCGAGGGAAGGCAGTCTTGAATCCCGCTGCCTGGTCATGCTCAACCAGAAATTCACTTTCCTTCGGGAAGGTTGAAACTGAGTGGCGATCATCGCTGAGGTAATCAGTGATTGCGGCGTTCACGGCCGCAGGCTTGTCACTGATACTGTCGTCCAGGAAAATTTCAAACAACGTGTTTTCAAAATCTCGACCACGACGCAGGATTTCGGACATATGATGATTGATAGCTGCATTGTCGGCATACGCTTTTCTCGCCTCTTCATCCGTATGCGTGGCGCGCATCACAGCCAACAAATTGATACGTGCCTCCACTTCCAAATCTGAATCTATGGCCATGCTGCCATGATTCATGGCCCCGCTGGCCATCATTTCACTCCTGGTCATTGTCCTTATCATCTCCAGGTGTTCGCGCAGCCCCTCACGAGCAGCCGCAGACGCTGGCTGGGCATTGATTGCGGTGATGGCTTCAAAGGTATTTGCCTGAGTGATATCAAAGGCATTGAACAGATCAGCGAGTTGAGGATATTCCATTCGAATCTTGTCACCCGCCTGCGCCAAAGCTGCTTGTGAGGCAAGGCTGACAATTGCAGTGCATGCAATTGTGGTGAGTAGTTTATTCGCTGGCTTGCGCCTGCCTTGTCGATTTTTTGTCATTTTCCTTTTCCCCTGGTGCGCACTATCAAGCACAAAAATGACAAAAGCCCCGAGTCACGTTGCTGACCCAGGGCTCTTGTTTGTGCATCGTGAAGGTTCTAGTTACTAACTTTCACAGGCACGTACGCGTTGGACCAGCAGCACTGATTGTCGAACTGACTGTCTGGTGCCATGAAGTTGTCGACGCGCAACCGAATGACATAGTCGCCCGGCTCCGAGAACGTGACGTTCGTCGTGGTTTCAGTCCAGTCGCCGCTGCCGCTCGCGCTCTGTTGATCGGATTCGCCGCGATCCTCGCCCGTGACTTTAGGGTTATCGAATTCGACAGTCGCGCCAACAGGTCCCTGATGCAGAATCCATTCTGTACCAACGGGGAAGAATGGAGTTGCCACATCATAGCCTCGGCGATCACCACGATCCTGTGCGGAGGCGGTCAAGGTGACTGGAGTGCCTACCTTGGCGTTGACCAGCGGTGCATAAATGCCTTCCCGGTCCGTGGCTTCAGCCCCGCCTTCGTCGAAGCGGATAGCCGGATTAAGTGACCCCATCGCGGCAGGATCGCTACTCATTTCGTATGCTGGCGAGACTGCGCGTCCAGGCACTGAGTAGCTGTGTCCCGCATGGTTCAGAGTCCACACGACTTCGGTCTCGGCCATTTCTGCGGGTACCGTTACTGCGAATACGCCGCGCTCCTGCAGACCGACGAAGCCACCTCGGCTGTACACAGGGAAGTGCGTGGGTTGCACGCCATCAAACTGTGCTGGCTCGATTTTATTGTTCTCGCCGAGCGGGATATCAACGATCTCTTCCTGATTTTTGTTTACAAAACCAAAGATCATTGTGACCGAGCCATCCTTGTTCTTGATCCAGCCATTGAACATGGGGCCGACAACATCGCCTGATGCCCTGGGTGCGGATAATTGGTATGAACGCAAGTGATCAGGAAGTTGCGCATGGAGGGGAGACGCTACACCCAACCCTACCAGTGCAGCCGCAATCATCCCGCTTTTCAGATGTTTGAAATTGCTC
>JAUSMU010000346.1 GCA_030645995.1 Gammaproteobacteria bacterium
TCCTGGAACAAGTCGTTAAAGTCGGACATGTATCATCGCAGGGAATTTAGCAGTGATCGCGAGCTCTACCGAGCCATCAAAGCCTATGTATATTTCTACAACAACGAGAGGTTGCACTCGTCATTGGGATATCGAACTCCAGCGGAGTATGTAGCACAATGCAGCTAACCAGCGGGTGTCCACTTTTTCGTAGGAACTCTCCCTGCGGCGCCGGACGCCTCCTTCGGAGTCGCCGGTTATGAACGGCGATAGGCCTCAAAAGTCCATCGAAACTAGGGAGAACGAGTCATGAAATCGCTACATTTTAACGGGCTTCTCATATTTCTCCTTTTAGGAGCTGGCTCCGGCAATGTCGCATATGGGCAAAGCACCGGACCAAATGGTGAGTGGGTAGTCGAACTTTCTGATGAAGATGTGCTGCCAGTTGCCACAAGTGACGAGATTACCGCCTTTGGCTGCCTTCGATTCGTTTGCACGAAATCTTGTTCGGGATCATTTGTACTGCACGAAGGGTATCAGGATTTCTACCTGCAAGAAAAAAGCTATGAAAATAGCTTCCAGTGTGCTGTCAGAGAGAGTGGTAAAACCATATTGGTGGATGCTGCCAATCGTATAGTTTATTTACCAGAGGATATGCCTGGGTTGGAAAGCACTCTTCAGTCGCTTCAGTCGCTTCTGAAAGATGAAAATAGCTTAAGTAAAATCAATCAACAGAGGTCTAGCATTATTGATGGAATAAACGAACAACATCGCTCCAGATATATAGGTGACTACGAGTCCGCTAACACACTTGGAAAAATAGCTGCCTTTGAAATTGAGTATCATGATAAAGACCCTGATAATCTCATTGAATTGCTACAAGGATTAAAGCAAAGATTAGAATACGATCTGTATCGGACCTCATACTCAGCAGCTGAAACGGCTGAGGAACTGCAATCATTTATATCTGCTTATGAGACCGATGATCCTGATAATCTAATTCCAGAGGCAAGACGAACTCTGGAGGATCTATTGGTCGATCAACGGCGCCGGGAAGAACAAGCAAGCTTGGCAAAACTAGAAGGAAATATTAGGTGGTGCAAAAGCCAAGTTGAGCAATCGCAAGCTACTATTGAAAGAGAAAGGCGCATAGTGGCAGTATCCGGGGTTGAAAACTTAGCATTGTTGAGACAGGCAGGAGAAATAATTGTAACTTGTACAGACCTTATTCAATCAGACTTCGGTAAGTATCAGGCACAAGGCGGCGCAAAATCATTGGAAAATATTTGACGAATCCTCACGGTCGGAGAGGCCTCCTTCGAAATTCCCATTCGAAAAATGCAAAGTGAGTTGCATATGAATTTCCCCCAATTCTTGTATCGCGGGGATGCTGATCTCCAAAGTACAAGAAAGCTTAGGTCAATATGGCCAGGCAGTGCCTATGGAGGCTTGCTTACCAATCTCAGCAATAGTGGTTCTGGTCTAGAGATCTTTGCTCGGCCAATGATTGACCTAGTGAATCATCATGTTGCGATTGGCTGGAGTAAGACCCATTTTCTTTCTTTCTCTGAGAGTCGTTCTCGAGCAATGGAATTTTCTTCGGCGGATACTCAAAAAATACTAGAGAAAGTTGCTCCTAACGAGCAGTGGGCTTGCTCTCTTATAACTCTGGAGGCTAGCAGATTTATTGACCGCCAAACGCTTGCACATGGAATATTCAAGTGCCGGTATCAGGGACGCATAGTAGGCGGAGATCAATTCCTAAGCTTGCCGGAAAGTATTTTGCGTGCTCTATCAAATGAAGTCAGTCAAAATTCTCTGATACAGATTTTACTCATTAACGTTGTTGGATTTCTTCACTCGATTAGAGGTGTGGAATTAGCAGAAGCAATTCATAAGGCGGAAAAAGATCAAGAGTGGTTGGTGCTTCCTCTCGACCCTTGTACAGAAGTACCCGGTGAACTTACGTCAAAATTGGATGATGGCTGTATCTCAGAGTTCGAGTGTTTTCAGTTCAATGTTCAGGCCTAACAAATTCTTGCAGTCACCACTTTTCGCCGCTTCGCGGCTTCAAACCGACGCGTGTGCCGGGCGTTAGACTTTTTCCAATCCCGACCAAACCAAAGAGCAAATCTAATGCACGAAATCATCTGCCCCCACTGCGGAAAAGCCTTCAAAATCGACGAAGCCGGTTACGCGGATATCCTCAAACAAGTCCGCGACAGCGATTTCGACAAGCAATTACACGCACGGCTTGAGCTCGCCGAGCAGGACAAACGCAACGCCGTCGAACTCGCTCAATCCAAATTGGCGAACGAGCTGCAGAAGGCCGCCGCAGCAAAAGACACCGAAATACAAAATCTGAAGGCCAAACTCGACGCGGGTGAAGTCGCACGAAAGCTTGCCGTCACCGAAGCCCTGAGCGCGGTGGAAAAGCAGCGCGATGCGCTTGCCAACGAACTCAAGCAAGCGAAGCATGAAAAGCTGGCTGCTACCCATCTGGCCGAGGCGAAGTTCGCTAACGAATTGCAGAAAGCCGCCGCGACGAAGGATGCGGATATCCAGGAGCTGAAGGCCAAGCTCGAGCGTTCGGCGCTTGAAAAGCAGCTCGCAGAGAAGTCGCTCAAGGACAAGTACGAAACGCAGATCAGGGATCGCGATGACGCGATCGAGCGACTCAAGGACATGAAGGCGCGCCTGTCGACCAAGATGGTTGGCGAAACGCTTGAGCAGCACTGCGAAACCGAGTTCAACCGCATTCGCGCGACGGCGTTTCCGAAGGCGTATTTCGAGAAGGACAATGACGCACGCTCTGGCAGCAAGGGCGACTACATCTTCCGCGATGCGGATGAGGCGGGGACTGAGATCGTCTCGATCATGTTCGAAATGAAGAACGAGAATGATCGCACCGCGACCAAGAACAAGAACGAAGACTTCCTGAAGGAGCTCGACAAGGATCGCACCGAGAAGGGCTGCGAGTATGCGGTGCTGGTCTCGCTGCTGGAGCCCGATAGCGAGCTCTACAACACCGGGATTGTCGACGTGTTCCACCGCTACCCGAAGATGTACATCATCCGGCCGCAGTTCTTCATTCCGATGATCACGCTGCTGCGGAATGCGGCGATGAACTCGCTCAAGTACAAGTCAGAGCTGGCGCTTGTAAAGGCGCAGAGCATCGACATCACCAACTTCGAAAACGATCTCGAGATATTCAAGACCGCCTTCGCGAAGAATTACGATCTCGCCTCCAAGCGTTTTCAAACGGCGATCGACGAGATCGACAAGTCCATCGACCACTTGCAGAAGACCAAAGAAGCCCTGCTCGGTACTGATCGCAACCTGCGACTTGCGAACGACAAGGCGCAGGACGTGACGATCAAGAAACTGACGAAGGGCAACCCGACGATGGCGGCCAAGTTCGCGGAAGGCATAGACTAGATCTGAGCGATCCCCTACCTCGCCAGCGGATCCGGCCGCATCTGGAAGTGATACACCTTGCTCGTCGTGCCCGGGCCCGTCTCCATGTGGAAGGGCGCGCGGCTGCTTAGCGTGGACCACAGGCCCCGGCCTTTCCAGCCTGCGGCCGGGTCGTCGATGCGGCCATCCAGCCACTTGGTGTAGAAGCCCAGCGGGTAGGGCACGGTCAGCCGCACCCATTCGCCATCGTCCAGCACGAGCAACGCGCCCGATTGATTGCCCGTGTTGATCGGCGTGTTGGCGCCCAGGCCAAGGGTGTCGTGCTGGTCCACCCAGGTGAAATAGCTGCCCTCGGAACTGCCCGACTGCGTCAGGTTCTTGAACTGGGGCAGCGGCTCGGTGTAGAAGCTCCAGCCTTCCGGGCAATGCTGGCCGTTGGCTGTCGGGCCATTGAGCGGCCCCTCGCACTTGCGGCGGTCGAAGCTGCCCATGTGGCCGCTGGAGAGTGCCACCCAGGCCACGCCGTCGCGGTCGATGTCCATGCCGCGCGGTGAGAAGCCTTCGATGGCATTGCCGTCGGCGTCCACCGGCAACTCGTAGATTTCGGTCAGCGCAGTCGTGGAAGGGTCAGCACCCGGCACGATGCGCAGCACCGCGCCCGGGTAGCTCAGCGTTGAGCCCCACACCGAGCCATCGGCTGCCGGTGCCACGGCATAGAAGCCCGCTTGAATGCGCTTGTCACGCGCCGGGTCCAGCGCCTCGTTCGGTTGCGCGTAGCCTTCGTCGCGCACGCCATTACCATTGCTGTCCAGAATCAGAGGCGTCCAGCCTTGCGCTGCCACCGCGTCGCCCGTCTCCAGGAACTGCCGCGTGTTCAGCCAGCCCACCACAGCGCCGCCACCGCTGGTCCACAGGGTGTTGTCGGCGTCTTCGGCAAACATCAGGTGATGGGTGCCGAAGCAGGTGTTGATGGGTGTATAGACATCCGTAGTCGGGTCATACACGCCCAGATGGCGGCCCGAGCGGCCCACCGGGAACATGCGCGCCGAGGGGTGCTCCGAGCCCTCTCCACAGAAGGCCGGCACATTGGCCGGGTCGCGCGCGCGGGAGGTAATCCACACACGGCCGTCCTGATCCATCATCGGGTTGTGCACCGTGGTGGAAGTGTCCCACACCGGCTCGGTGCCCCAGTTGGCCGACGGCCCCATGGGCGGCGCCACCGGCGGGTTGTAGTTCGGGTCTTCCGGGAACACCGGCACCTGGGAGATGGCGTGCGTCACCGGGTCGAGCACCGGCAGATAGTCGGCCGATTCCTCCAGCGCGCCGTACAGCCTGCCAAAGGCATTCACCGTCGGGTCGCGCCGGTCGGTAGACACCAGGTCGTGCAGATAGGCACGCGGGTCGGCCCAGTCCCACTGCGTGATGACCACATTGCGCTCCAGCCCGTGCGGACGCTCCGGCACCGGCGGCAGCTCGCCCGCCGCGATGCGGTCGGTCCAGTTGGCGTACATCTGCAGCGTGCGCTTGTCGCCCATGCCCGCCAGTGTGTTGGTCATGAAAGCTCCCGCCTGACCGGCACGCACGCGCTGATTCCAGGACTCGAAGGAGTTCTCGGCAGACGCAAACAAATCGGGGATAGTGCGCGTGGCCTCAGTGCCCATCTGGTGACACACCACGCAGCCGCCATTGCTGACGAGGTGGATGAAATCGTCCTGATTCCGCACGCCCTCCGCGATGCCATTGCCGTCCTGCCCCGTGCCCGGAAACTCGTGCGCCTCGGGAACTTCCAGCAGCGAATACCAGTAGCCCGCCGGATATAACTGCGCCGCCGTGGCCGCATCGGG
>JAUSMU010000347.1 GCA_030645995.1 Gammaproteobacteria bacterium
GTGGCCTACGGTGCCGAAGGGATCGGTTTGTGCCGTACAGAGCACATGTTCTTCGAAGGCGACCGCATCGACTACATGCGTCAAATGATTCTGGCTGTCGATCAGGTACAACGCACCGAAGCCCTGAAGAAACTCCTGCCGTTCCAGCGCAAGGATTTCGTGGGTCTGTTCAAGGCCATGGCCGGACGCCCAGTGACCATTCGTCTGCTGGACCCGCCCCTGCATGAGTTCCTGCCGCAGGACGACGCCGTGCGCCGTCAACTGGCCGACAAACTGGGCCTGCCACTGGAATTCGTGATCGAGCGCATCAAGGCGCTGCACGAAGAAAACCCGATGCTGGGTTGCCGTGGCTGCCGCCTGGGCATCCTCTATCCGGAAATCACCGAGATGCAGGTACGCGCCGTATTCGAGGCTGCCGCACTGGTACTGACTGCGAAGACGCCGGTTCCTGTGAATCCAGAGATCATGATCCCGTTGGTTGGCTTCAAGGCCGAACTGGCAGATCAGCTGGCGATTGTGCATCGCGTCGCGAAAGAAGTGATGGCGAAGAACAACATCGAGATCGACTACATTGTCGGCACCATGGTGGAAGTACCTCGCGCTGCCATCACAGCGGAAGAGATCGCCGTACAGGCGGAGTTCTTCAGCTTCGGTACCAATGACCTGACTCAGACCACTCTGGGCCTGAGCCGTGACGACATGGGGCTGTTCTACGACGAGTACCAGCGCAAGGAGATCTACAACAAGAACCCCTTCGCCAGCCTCGATCAGACCGGTGTGGGCAAGCTGATGGAGTTCGCAGTGGCCAATGGCCGCAAGTCGCGTCCTGACCTGAAGCTGGGCATCTGCGGCGAGCACGCGGGTGATCCAGACTCCATCGACTTCTGTCACCGTCTGGGTCTGCACAACGTGAGCTGTTCACCACCCCGCGTGCCCATCGCGCGTCTGGCGGCTGCACAGGCGGCATTGCGCGAGAAGAAGTAAGCACTGCTTTGCACTGAAAGCAAAAGCCCCGGTTGTCGTTGACACCGGGGCTTTTCATTTGTGATTCATGGGAGTTCGAGATGGCAGCTTCGAGCGGCGGCGCGAGGCAGGGGCCGGGTCTGCGGCTGACCGCGCCCCTCCGGGGTCCCCTCTCTCCGCAAAAAGCCTAAGGTCTTTTTGCTGCGCTCGGCGCTGGTCTTTTATGCCGCAGACCCGGCCCCTGCCTCCCGCCACCTCGTAGAGTGGCAGACGGCACAATTTGCAGATTCTATTGCAACATCACGCTCTTGTTCAGGAGCTAAAGCATGTTGGCGTGGCCTTTACGTAAACAAAAAGCATGACGACATACTTTGGTCGATCTGAAACAGTTGTGCGTATTATCACGCTCGATTCCACGGGAAAGAAATTGCCTTTCTAAGAGTTAACTCAACTGACTTGTAATCTGGGGTTTCGTGGAACCATAAAAATAGTCTGATCCCAGACTTGATATTTTCAAGCACCAAATTGTTTATACGACAATTTGTTTCTTGCCCACCCACATAACAGTTTCTAGGACTAATATTTCCATACCCCGTGTTGAAACGAGTGCTTAGATTTATGCACTCCCCAACATATTGGGGCTTTGATTCCATGCCTATGATGTAAACGCCAGCTTTCTGCAAGTTAGATGGGATCTTGAATTTGCAAAACGTCACATTGCCGTACTTATTCAATGAAAGTGATTCAGAATTTACATAGTTCAGCTGTGGTTTATATTCTAAAATTTTTCCGTCATCAGTTGTTTGTAGATCCAACTGGCAAACAAGTTTGAAGGCGTAGGCTCCAATTGCCAAATCACTTTCCTCTGGTGTGCAGCTTACTGACCCAGATACCGGGGTAGTCTTAAGAGGAGTCTTTGAGCCAGAGGGCTTACTTCGCGAAACACCAGTGACCATTCCTATACTGCTTGAAGTTTTGAGGATGAATAATCCTCGTCCTACGCTGTGAAGCAAGTTTTTACCAGCGGCCCCAGGTGCCCCTCCTCTCAGATTGTCTGTAATGCCTTGAATAATTGGATTGATTGAATCGGGGTTACAGTTTGGAATGTACCGTTGTACACACTTGATTATATCTCCTCTCGTAAAAGGCGCATTCCCATTTTTTGTGAGCTCTTGGGCACATTGGTGAACTCTTTCCCATATAGGTAGATTCTGTTTCATATTCTTAGGACCTACTCACCCTGAGTAACTAACCACGTTTCGCGAACTCACTTGTTCATGCGTTGCTTCTGCAGCGTGCCAAGGAGTGTTGCCCAGGCCCGCAGGCGACAATCGGGGCCAGCGCCGAGCGCAGCAAAAAGACCTTAGGCTTTTTGCGGAGAGAGGGCACCGCGGAGCGGCGCAGGCCCGTCGTCTGCGGGCCTGGGCAACACTCCGGGATCTCGAAGAGAACGTATTACCGGGTAATGGTGTCCCAGTTATTGGCGAGATGCTCTGCCGTGCGCCACGCTAATGCTTGGGCCGTCAGCGTCGGATTTCTCGCACCACTGGTCCCCATCACGGACGCGCCCAGCACACCAAGGTTAGGAGACTCATGTGCAAATCCGAAACGATCGGTTACATTGGTGGTCGGATCATCACCCATTCTGGTACCGCCGTAAGCATGCGTCGAGGGGCCCATCGCGGTGCCGAGTCCAGTGCGGACAATCTGCACGGCGCCCGCTGCGCGATACCACTCTTCCATGCGCTCCTGAGTGAAGGCAGCGATGCGCTTCTCGTTGTCTCGGAGTTCG
>JAUSMU010000356.1 GCA_030645995.1 Gammaproteobacteria bacterium
GAAATTCACCAGCGCCGTCTGGATAACTGGCCAGAGTATTACCCGTGGATCGAAGCGGATGGCTATCGTTATTTCAAAAAACGTCTATCCGAGGCGCGCCGCGATGTCGAGCATGGCCTGCGCATTACGCTGTCGCATTTCGTGACGCGCGAACAACAGGAACACGCGCTGACCATTCTGCAATTCAAACTCGATATTCTCTGGAGCATGCTCGACGCCATGGAAATGGCCTACTTCCACAACAGGCCGCCCTATCACAGTTGTCCGCGCGGCTGACACCGGGCAGCGCGCTCGCATCCCCACCCCCTGATCAGGGGGTGTTTCACTCCAAGATATTCCACTAGGCTCTTAACAGAAATTGCCGCGCTATTTCTGTTCTTTTTTCATTGCTCAGTTGAATCACTCCGGAGTGAATATTTCATGAATCCTGTCATAAAAAATTTGAGAACCACCGCACTGGCCTGCGCATCGCTGATCGCTGCCACCTTGTTCAGCACCACAGCGCTGGCGCAGACGACTACTGCGGCGACCCTCCCCGCCTCGTTCATGGGAACCTATCAATTAACATACGAATCCGGCAGCGCGAGCTCTCCAATCGCCAACAACACCAAGCTGCAACTGGTTCTGGCCCCCGGTGGCGTGATGTGTGTCGCGGGCTACAACCTGACCAACCCCTTTCAGAAGTCCGGCAACACGGTGGAAACCTTCTGGACCGAGCCCACGTCCGGCATCAGCCTGGCGGTGGCGAGCGTGAACGGCAATTTTCACGAGATCAACGTGATGTCTGGCAGCACCTTTGTCGGCCAGATGACAGGCAGCAAGATCAGCACCGCCACCTCCTGTACAGGGGCAACTGCGACACCCGCAGCACCAGCGGCGCCACAGGTCGACCCGGCCAAGATCGAACAGGTATTCACGCAGGCCCAGCAGAAGCTCGCGCAGTATTTCCCGGCGACTGGCGCCTCCACGACGCAGAAGAACGGCGACTACACCTACCGCTTCTACTCCGGCACGAACATCTATCTGGCGATCAACAACGGTGAGGTCTATGTGATGGGCGGCGCCTTCGGCAATCAGCCCATCAAGCAGGGTTCACTGGAAACCATACTGTCGGCGTTGACGAATATGCCGGTAAGCATACCGCCGATCCCCTCTGGCAACTCCACCTTGGTCGTCACCGGACGAGTGGGCACTGCAGGCATCAATGTCGACATCGGCTCGATCACGCTCGATAACCTGCCCATGCCCAGCGGAGATGATATTGATAGCGTCAAGAAAGCAGTGGAGGATCAGTACAAGACTGCCGGCATCACCGGCAATATCGCAGTGACGCTCATCTCATCCAGCAGCACGCAGACCATCTTCAATATCAAGTTCAACGGCGTCATCAATCAGAGCGGTTTCACGATGACCCAGAACTACGACATCACGTACACCTACACCAAGAAGTGATGCCACTTCACGATTAAACGCTTGCCACCTGACGGTCGTTGTCCTCCCGGGCAACGGCCGTTTTTTTACCTCAACGACACGGCGGATAGTGAATCGCCAGCCACACCGTCTGCTGTTGCGGATCGGTCCATTCCACGCGATGTCGCTGCAGAGCCGGAATCGTCAGGCAATCCCCCGGCCCGAGATCGATGCTTTCGACCCGACCTTCCAGCTCACGCCGCAGGGTCGCCCGGCCTGTCACCACCATCACGAACTCTTCACGCTCCTGCTCGTACCAGAAGCCCTCGGCAGAACGCTGCCCGCGCGACACGATGCGCTCGATGACAACGTCCCGCCCCTGCGCCAGCGTCTCGAAGACCTCGTTCAGTGTGGCATCCGGCTGGTTGGCCAGAATATTGGTGACTGTGTGCATATCTCTCCGTCCGGATTTTTTCCGTGCCCGACAGGGCGCATGGCCGTATAATACGCTGCAATCCCCGGATCAAAAAAGAGACCGACTATGGAAAAGAAGACTCAGAAGACCATCCACATAATCCTTATGCTCATTGTGCTTGCGGTGATGCTGACCGGCACGTTCTCCAGCTATTTCAATGCTGGCAGCAATGCGCAGGAACTGTCGCTGGCCGGTGAGTGGCGTGGCACCTTCAACATCAACATCGGCGGTGACCGCGAGATCATCTTCACCCTCACCGAAGAAGCCGGTGCGCTCAAGGCGGTATTCGACAGCCCCACCGAAGCCATCATGGCCGTCAGCGCCGAGTCGGTCACCATCACCGGCAACGACATTCGCATCTTCATCCCCAGAATCCAGGGCGAATACTTCGGCACCATCCATAAGGATCGCGCGCCCGACGGCCAGCCTGTCCGCATCGATGGCGACTGGAGCCACGCCGGGGAATTCATGCCGATCACCATCCTCAGAACGCTCACGCCCTAACAGGCCGGGAAGCCACGCGATGAAATATCTGCACACCATGGTACGAGTCACCAATCTCGAAGCGTCGCTGGATTTTTATTGCAACAAGCTGGGCCTGAAAGAGCTGCAGCGCCGCGAGAGCGAACAAGGGCGTTTCACACTGGTGTTTCTCGCCGCGCCCGGCGATGACGACGCGCAGATCGAACTGACTTACAACTGGGACCCGGAGGTTTACGGCGAGGGCCGCAACTTTGGTCATCTGGCCTACGCAGTGAAGGACATCTACGCCCTCTGCGCACATCTGCAGCAACAGGGCGTGACCATCAACCGCCCGCCCCGCGACGGCCGCATGGCCTTCATCCGCTCCCCGGACAACATCTCCATAGAACTGTTGCAGGAAGGCGCGCCACTGCCACCGCA
>JAUSMU010000292.1 GCA_030645995.1 Gammaproteobacteria bacterium
AAGCACAAGAAGGTCGCGCTCACTGCCTGCATGCGCAAGATGATGACCATCTTGAACGCAATGGTGCGTGACAATCAGGAGTGGCAAACACACTAAAAATTCTGCTGCAGCTATTGATTTGGGATCACAGTCGCTTGTTAGATGCCCTTTCCAATACGGTGAAGAATCTTGGGAATCTCGTCATAGGTTTCATACCAAATTACATTCACCCCAAGTTCCCTCATGACCTCCTCATTGAGACTGTGATGCCTATCTAAAAATCGCTTAGCAACAGTCATTGGGGCTCGAACAACAGATTTTCCGGATTCTTTTGTGAACTTTTCTAAATCCACCCTCTGCATAAATGCGAAGTGTTTTGACCGATCTGTCGATTTCGCAGCGATCTCAAGAAGTCTGCGTAGATTTGGGTCAGTCAGTGACAGGCCTACCATTAGGCATGTTGATTCCTTTAGGCTGGCTAGTTGGGCCAAGTTTGACCAGTGGTACGGCTCACCGTAAATTTGATGATAGCCTTCCTCCGAAAACACTAGCGTTGCTTTATCTAGGTTCGAGTAGGAAGAACGATCCTCCGGAAGAAACCCGTGCACATGGTATATTGGCAATTCTTCCGGAGCTGGTAATTCAACCTCTTCGAAAATACTTCTAATGGATAGACCCCTTGTTTCTAGCTCTCGCTCTACTAGATCATCAAAATTATAGGTGATGACTGAGCGGACTTTCGCTCCGGTTCGTGTTGGTGTGCACAGATTTGCAATCTCTTTGATTAATGGCGAACTGAGCGAAAACTTCTTGTTTCTCAATGAATAGAGCTGATTTGTGACTGCTTCAATAAAGTCGTTCTGTTCCTTCTCAGACCCTGCTGATAGTCCTTTTCGAATATACCTCGCTAACATCAACGCTGAAGGGCCGTCAAGTTGTCTTAAGCGCTTCACGATGCTTGCAACCTGGTCGCTTTCACCTGACTTATCATTTAGATGCTCATCGGTAAGCATAGATACGAACAAGGAATTGAGCAGCGTATCCCAATCAGGCAAGCCAGCGCTGCTGGAAACACCTGCGCCGAGGAGTAACGAGAATCTTCCAGAACGATAGGTTTCACTAACTTCTAAAACTACTTGATCTCTTTTGGCCTTCCAATCCTCGGGACTGCGTGAGACTGCCATTTGTAAGCGAAGCGAAAAGAGTTTGTTCGCGAGATCGTTTGCCGCGTCTTGATGCTTATCAATAAGCTGCTGCAGCTCACTCTCACCCCATATGTAAAGGTGATCTGCAGCTTTCTCAGTTACTCGTTGAACATAGTTGCTTTCCTTTGCCATTTGGCGCAAAGCAACAATAAGCAGGCCTTCGTCTTCATTTCTCCTATAGTTGGAATGCGCTCTTAGAGTCATCTCCAATTTTTTTGGGCTCAGCGTACGTGTTACTTCAATCGATAGAGGTCGCTTGATGCTCCCAATCCCTTTAGGGGCAAATGCGTCCATTGGCGAATTTGGCGACCGCTCTTCTGTGAGAATCGTCTGGCCGTTGCTTCTGGCTTCCAGCTTCAAAAGCTGGAGAACAAATGCTTCCAACAGGTAATAGCCTTGAGAACCGTAATCGGCTAGCCGTTCTTCTAGAGATGACAAATTCACGCTAATGCCTCCGTGCGCATCTAACGCTGGAATTCAGGCGCGCCGCTAAGCGGCGTCGGCTGGAATGACTTGTTGGGCGACATCTATTCTGCTGCCTCTTTGATCAGCGAACGTATAGCAATGACCGCGCTCTTTCCATTTTCAGTTACGTACTTAATCAATTTTTCAAAGGCCTCCGTTGCAATTGGAGTGCTTCCGATATATCCGGAACGAATTAGCTCGATAAAAGCTGTCTGCCTTAGATACTGGCCTGAAAGAGAATCGTAATCGACCCTGAAGCCGTCGTTTGGTCCTCGCGCCTCCGGGCCAGCTAGGATGCGCTCGAAATGCTCTAGCGGCAAAACCAGTCCACGCGTGCCTTCTGTCCTCTCACGCTTCACAAATTTGAAATAAAATGGATCAGAATTGAGACGATATCCATCGCAACTCGGAAAAACGTCGGTTCTGAACTGGTGCATACGGTCGATCTCCTCGTGCATCTGAGGAGTAACTCTGTGCTGCCAGCGCACCTTCTCCTCAGAACCCAGCCGGTCTAGCATCTTGTATTGAACCATCACAATATTCTTGCTAATGCGATTCAAATAGATAAGGTCGACGCCAAAAACCTCCTCTAGCGGCAGCGCATTCGCAGTTATGACTTCAAGCCTTTCATCACCTTTTACAAAAATTGCACGCCCCGTGATATCGCTGCTTTCTAAGCTATATCCAAGAATTACTCTTGAATCGTGAAGAATGACATTCGCCTCTTGGATGTTTGTGCCATCCAAAGCAGTGTCCATTTGTGGCTTTATTTCCACTAACGCAGCTTCTGCATTAACTTCTGTATCAAAGACTCTGAGAACGGTTTGAATGGCATCAAGCTGTAGAGACCGGTTCTTTGCCCGGGGGTCAACGTCTCGCACCGCATCTAGGATACTATGAAATTGTTCCTCGTTATCAGGCAACGCAGCTAGTGCTTGAACGATCGAGCCTCCACGCTTCTTCGACAATCTAACAATTGAAGATTCGGTAATTGTCCCGCGATTCTCTAGACCAGTAATTTCCGCGAACTCGGATTCTGAATGTGGTGATATCAGCTGAAGGCGGCGAATCTTTATCCGAGTTTCAAGTGTAGTAATAGCTTGCTTGGTTGAAAGTACTCCAACATAAAGCTGAAATAAGTCGCCCCCCTCTCTTCCAGCGACTAAGCACAAACTTCTTGCCTTGATTCCCTCAAAAGTTTCGTGGTGTCGAGCAATTGTAAACTCTCGGCCTCCGAATCGTGATTGTTTGAGTTGTGACCATTCTTCGTCGTTGAATCGCACAAGCGACACGCCAGATTTCTCTGCCACAGTTCGAAGATCTTCTCGCCAGTCGTCAGAAAATCCGCTCAATTTCTTATCCTTGCATCTAGGCGTCTCGCGGCACTATCGATGGTGCCCAACGCTCATGAAAACAGGCGGCAGCGCAGCGGACGTCCGGCGCCGAAGGCGCAGTTGCTCTGTTAGCTGATTACTTTGATGGTGCTTTTGGTGGATTGGGTGGTGCCGGAGGTTTTACAATCGCCGGAGCAGTATTAGAGTTGTTATTTCTTACACCTCCGCCGGTTGGTGGTGGTGGGTTCGAACCTTTACGATTGGTGCCGTTAGTCATGAGTTAGCTCTCCTTTTAAGTCTATGAATTCCACCCAGCGAACTTCAGAAGCTGGCATCAAAATGCCCCCCACCCCTGGCAATGGCAACTCCTTGCCATCCTCATCAATCCAGCTTGGCGCCATTATATAAAACTGCCCCTTGCCTGACTCAATTGGCCATTCTTTTGGCCAACCATATAATCTCCTTCCGTCGTTCAGATGCAAAATCACGAATGTTACTTTTTCAGCAAATACGTAGTACCACTCTGACGGATGAGATGTGCGAGTAGTGAATCCGATTCGACGAAAATATCTATGAGCTTTATCGTTGTTCGCGTAATACGCAATCGTTATTCCCAAAATACAGGCTAGAACTAATGCGGCAACTGCTTCGGAAGTCTCATCCCACGCTCTGATTTGAATGTAATTGCCAATAGCCAATAAGATCCAACTCAGAGGATATGTCAGCACTTGTACAATAAAAGTAAAAATTAGTGCCTGAATCATCCGCTCGAACTGCGAAGGCTTTGGATGAGACGTTAGCCCATAGAAGATCCAGGCTGCAAGAAACCCGGGCAACAAAAATCTAGCGAGATTAATTAGTTCAATCGAAACACTGTCGAACATCGGAGCCTCGTTTCAGCTAACCTTTGCATAGTGTGCACGCACACGTATATGTAAAACCGCGCAAGCACACCCATCCGACATTCCGTGCCTGCACGCCTTACACTAAACTCGACCCGAGTCTACCCCCGAAGCCCCCACAAAAACAACGGCATCGTCAATTACCTAAAAAAGAGAGTTTAGCTCGCAGTAGACTCCCGCAGCCGTGTAGGAAAATTTGTAGGACTCTCACCTCCCCCGCATCCCCATCATCCGCTCCAACTCCCTTTCCCGAAACCCATCCACCTGCGTCGGATACAGCACCTTCGCGACGATCACCACAATGCGATTCAACAATACTTCTGTGGTGATCGAGCTGCCGACTTCCGCTTCTAGCTCGACAACCTGCTGCATGGCGACACGAAACGGCGGCTCTTGTTCACCCGTGATACCGAGGGCATCGATGTGGCCAATGATGCGCTGCTCCAGCGCGACGGCCGGATGTACGGTGTTAGGAGTGATGGGAGTGCGCAGCACGGCGGCTGCGTCTTGGGCGTGCAGAGGGAGTGTGGGAGTGGAGAGAAACAGAACAGTCAGTAGCAAACGGGTCGCGGCTGTCATGTTCTGTCTCCTCCTGCATCCTGAAAGTGAGGCGTGTGTTTAGACCACCCGCATGCCGGGCTGAGCGCCACTGTCCGGCTCCAGCAGCCAGATGTCTTTGCCGCCTGGCCCTGCGGCCAGAACCATGCCTTCGGACATGCCGAACTTCATCTTGCGCGGGGCAAGGTTGGCGACCATGACGGTCAGGCGGCCGACCAGTGTTTCGGGCTGGTAGGCGGATTTGATGCCGGAGAAGACGGTGCGCAGTTCGGGTTTGCCGTCGGCGTCGAGGCCCAGGTCGAGGGAGAGCTTCAGGAGCTTCTCGGCGCCTTCGACGTGCTCGGCGTTGACTATGCGGGCGATGCGCAGGTCGACTTTGGCGAAGGCGGCGTAGTCGATTTCGGGGGCGATGGGGTCTGTCGAGAGTGGGGTATTTATCGCGGGCAGGCCCGCTCCCACAGGGGCTTCAGAAGCAGCAGGAGCAGCAGAGGCGGCAACAGCCGCCATCATGGCTTCGATCTTCGCCGGGTCGACTCGGGTGATCAGGGGCTCGAAGGTGCCGATGCGGTGGCCGAGCAGCAGGGTGTCGACGCTGTCGAAGCGCAGCGGCTCGATGGCGAGGAAACGCTCGACATTCTGCGCCATGGTGGGGAGCACCGGCTTCAGGTAGGCGATGAGCAGGCGGAACAGGTTCAGCCCGGTGCTGCAGATGGCCTGTACCTCGGGGGATTGCTTGTCGGTCTTGGCCAGTGTCCACGGCGCCTTGTCGGCGATGTACTGGTTGGCCTTGTCGGCGAGCGCCATGATCTGGCGCAGGGCTTTGCTGAACTCACGCGCTTCGTAGTGCGCGGCGATCTCGTCCTTGGCGGCCTGGAATTCGGCGACCAGTTCGGGTTCGCTGCAGGTGGCGGACAGCATGCCGTCGAAGCCCTTGGTGATGAAGCCCGCGCAGCGGCTGGCGATGTTGACGACCTTGCCGACCAGATCGGAATTCACTCGCGCCACGAAGTCATCGAGGTTGAGATCGAGGTCGTCCACCGCTGCAGACAGCTTGGCGGCGTAGTAGTAACGCAGGTACTCCGGGTCGAGATGGTCGAGGTAGTCACGCGCGTTGATGAAGGTGCCACGGGACTTGGACATCTTGTGGCCGTTGATGGTGACGAAGCCGTGCACGAACACGCCGGTCGGCGTGCGGCAACCCACGCTGCTGAGTATGGCTGGCCAGAACAACGTGTGGAAATTGACGATGTCCTTGCCGATGAAGTGGTACAGCTCGGTGTCGTGGCCGGGTTTCCAGTAGTCGTCGAAGTGGTAGCCACTGCGCTTACAGAAGACCTCAAAGCTGGCCATGTAGCCGGCCGGGGCATCCAGCCAGACGTAGAAATATTTGCCGGGCTCGCCGGGAATCTCGAAGCCGAAGTATGGCGCGTCGCGGCTGATGTCCCACTCCTGCAGCCCGCCTTCCAGCCACTCGCTCAGCTTGTTGGCGACCTGTTCCTGGAGCGCGCCGCTGCGGGTCCACGCCTTCAGCATGTCGGTGAACACGGGCAGCGTGAAGAAGAAGTGCTCGGAGTCGCGCAGCACAGGTGTCGCACCGGAGAGCGTGGAGCGTGGCTCGATGAGATCGGCCGGGTTGTAGGTGGCGTTGCAGGACTCGCAGTTGTCGCCGTATTGATCCGGCGTCTTGCACTTCGGGCAGGTGCCTTTGATGAAACGGTCGGCGAGGAACAGGTTCTTCTCGGGGTCGAAGAGCTGGCTGATGCTGCGGCGGCTGATATGGCCGTTAGCCTTCAGCTTGAGGTACAGCGCCTGCGCCAGGGTCTTGTTCTCGGGCGAATGGGTAGAGTGATACTGGTCAAAGCCGATGTTGAAACCCGCGTAGTCACGCTCGTGCTCCGCCTGCACGCGCGCGATCAAGGCCTCCGGCGTGATGCCCTCGCTCTCGGCGCGCAGCATGATCGCCGTGCCGTGGGTGTCGTCCGCGCAGACGTACACGCAGTCTTCGCCGCGCAGTTGCTGAAAGCGCACCCAGATGTCGGTCTGCACCACTTCCATGATGTGTCCCAGGTGGATGGGGCCGTTGGCGTAGGGCAGCGCGCTGGTGACGAGGATGCGGCGGGGCTTGCGGGCGAGATTGAGAGATTGTGATGACACGTGTGCGAATTCCTTTGTGTGGCCGACGCTGTGTGGGAGCGGGTTAGATTTCTACCATCTCGAAGTCTTCCTTGCCAACGCCGCACACCGGGCAGCACCAGTCTGCGGGGACGTCTTCCCAGCGGGTTCCGGGGGCGATACCGCTATCGGGGTCACCGAGGGCTTCGTCGTAGACAAACTCACATACCAGGCACTGCCATTTCTTCATTCTGCTCACCGTTATTTCGATTGTCTGGTCATGGACGTCGCAGCCACTGGCGGCTGCGGTCCCAAGGGCGCAGATAATAACCCATGCGGATGGCGTCAGGCAGCGGCGCGCAGCAGTTTTTCGCATTCGGCCGGGGGAAGTGCGGGATGCATGAGCCAGCCCTGGATGGCGTCGCACTGGCACAGGCGCAGGATGGCCAGCTGTTCGGCGGTCTCCACGCCTTCAGCCAGCACTTTCAAGCCGAGGCTGCGAGCCAGACTGACCAGCCCACTGACGATGGCGGCGCTCTTGGTGTTGCTGTCCACGTCGCGCATGAAACTGCGGTCGATCTTGAGGGTATGCAGGGGATACATCTGCAGCGAGGCCAGCGAGGAGTAGCCG
>JAUSMU010000296.1 GCA_030645995.1 Gammaproteobacteria bacterium
CGGTCCCGGCTGCACTTGCAACCACCCGCAGAGCAGATCGACCATGGATTTCAAGGATTATTACAAGATTCTGGACGTCGCCACCGACGCCGATCTCAAGACCATCAAGACCGCCTATCGCCGCCTGGCCCGCAAATATCATCCCGACGTCAGTACCGAACATGATGCCGAGAAGCAATTCAAGGAAGTCTCTGAGGCCTATGAAGTGCTCTCGGATGACAAGAAGCGGGCCGAATACGATGAGTTGCGCAAGTATGGGCAGTCCGGGCAATCCTTCGAGCCCCCGCCCGGGTGGCAGCGCGCGGGTGCGCAAGGCGGTCAGCATGGTGGCAACGCGGATTTCTCCGATTTCTTCGAGAGCATCTTTGGCGGCGGCCGTTTTCGTCAAGGCTCCGGCCCCGGAGGCCCGTCGTTCGAAGGCAGTGAAGACTTCAACTCCGCGCGCGGCCGCGACATCGAGGTGGAGTGGCCGTTGCTGCTGGAAGAAACTTTATCGGAGGAATCCCGCAGTATCGAATATAACCTGCCCCATTACGGCGAGGCAGGTCGCCAGCCCGACATTCGCAAGACCCTCAAAGTGAAGATTCCGGCAGGAGTCTCAGACGGCGAGCGCATCCGTATCAAAGGACAGGGCGCTCCGGGATTCGGCAATGGCCCGGCAGGAGACCTGTACCTGCGCATCCGGCTGGTGCCCCACCCCCTCTTTGACGTCAGCGGACATGATGTCACCATCACCGTCCCCGTTACCCCCTGGGAGGCGGCATTGGGTACCAAGATCACGGTGCCTACACTTACCGGCAAAATCAGCTTGAACCTCTCCGCCAACAGCCAGAGCGGACAAAAACTGCGTGTCAAAGGACGCGGACTGAGAACGAAGACGGGGCACGGCGACCTCTTTGCACTGCTCAAGGTAGTGATGCCGCAGAGCGCCGACAACGAGACCCGGGAACTCTGGCAGGCACTCGCCACCAAGGCCGCTTTCAATCCCCGTAAAGACTGGGAGGTGTGAGATGCACAATGACTACGTTATGAATCTACGACTGGTGGACGCCTGTCATGCCCTGGAGCTTGCGTCGGCGCAGGTGCTGGAGATAGTGGAACACGGCATTATCATCCCCGTCGGCGAGACACCGGAGGACTGGTTGTTCGACCTGCAGATGATCAGCACCGCAAGACGTGCCATGCGCCTGCAACGCGACCTGCAACTGGAGTGGTCGGCGGTGGCACTGGTGCTGGAGCTGATCGAAGATCGGGATCGTCTGCGCGCTGAAAACGCCTTGTTGCAGCGGCGCCTGCAGCGCTTCCTGAATGATTGAGCTGCGGACGCTGTCAGCATGGCTGTAGAAATAGAACGCAAATTCCTGGTTCATCAGGATCGCCTGCCGACTCTGCCGGAAGGCACACGCCTCTGCCAGGGTTATATCCCTACTCTCAATCGCACCACCGTGCGCATCCGTCTGAGCGGCACCCGCGCCTTCCTGACCTTCAAGGGCCCGAGCAACGGCCTGAGTCGCTCCGAGTTCGAATACGAGATTCCCGCGCTGGACGCGCAGCAGATGATTGATCAGCTATGCGCTGGCGGCACCGTGGACAAGACGCGCTATGAAATCGAGCACGAGGGCATGCTCTGGGAACTGGATGTTTTCTCGGGCGAGAACAGCGGGCTGATGGTGGCAGAGATCGAACTGCAGCACGAGGATCAGCCCTTCGCCCGGCCGGACTGGGTTGGCGAGGAAGTCAGCACCGATCCGCGCTATTCCAACCTCGCCCTTCTACAGAACCCCTATTTGCGCTGGGCGGCGCAGCCCTGAGAGGCTTGCGCCGCAGCGGCAGACTCAGGGGCGTACGCGCGTAAATTTGCGGATGGCTGTCTCCGCCACCTCGGCCGCGTAGAGATTGCCGTCTTCATCAGCCGTCACGCCCTCCCCATGGCTTGTAGTCCCCTCCGGATCGGTGATCGGGTCTGGAGTAAACGCCGTCACGAAGCCATCGCGAACGCTACCCACGCGAATGCCACGCTCCCAGCCGGGATTGCGATCATCACCGGTGTTGGATTCAGAGTCGGCGGAGTACAGCATGTCATTGGCATCGATATAGACGTCGCTC
>JAUSMU010000378.1 GCA_030645995.1 Gammaproteobacteria bacterium
GACGCCTCCGAACGGTGCAGTCTCAGTCGAAATAAGTCCGGTATTGATCCCGACAATCCCACACTCCAGCGCCTCGGCCACACGAAAGACGCGCCCGATGTCACGCGAATATAAATAAGAAGCGAGACCGAATTCCGTGTCGTTGGCCATGGCGATGACATCGGCCTCGTCGTGGAAGCGCAACAGCGGCGCTACCGGCCCGAAGGTCTCTTCTCGCACCAGCAGTGCCGACTGCGGAACATCCACCAACACGGTGGGCTCGAAGAAATTGCCGCCGCGCGCATGCACGGCGCCCCCCAGTGTCACCCTCGCGCCGAGACGGACGGCATCGGCAATGTGCTCCTGCACTTTGACCAGCGCGCGGGCATCGATGAGCGGCCCAAGACTCACTCCTTCCTCCAGACCATCACCTACCTGCAGCTGACTCACCGCCTCGCGGAAGCGATCGGCGAAGGCGTCATAGATACCATCCTGCACATAGAGTCGATTGGCACAGACACAGGTCTGCCCGTTGTTGCGAAACTTGGAGACCAACGCCCCCTGCACCGCCGCCTCAAGATCGGCATCGTCGAAGACGATGAACGGCGCGTTGCCGCCCAGCTCCAGCGAGACCTTCTTGATGTCCTTGGCGCACTGCGCCATCAGCTGCCTGCCGATCTCGGTCGAACCCGTGAAGGAGAGCTTGCGCACCAGCGGATTGCCGGTGAGTTCGGCGCCAATCTGCGCGGCACTGCCGGTAACGATGTTGAGCACCCCGGCGGGAACGCCGGCGCGCTGGGCAAGCTCCACCAGAGCCAGTGCGGAGAACGGGGTCTGCGAGGCGGGCTTGATCACCATGGTGCAACCGGCGGCCAGCGCGGGCGCCGCCTTGCGGGTCAGCATCGCGGAGGGGAAATTCCAAGGGGTGATGGCAGCGGTGACGCCAATCGGCTGTTTGATGACAAGGATGCGCTTGTCGCTCTGGTGCCCTGGCATGACGTCTCCGTAGACGCGCCGAGCCTCCTCGGAAAACCATTCTATGAAAGAGGCCGCATAAACGATCTCGCCCCGCGCCTCGGCCAGCGGCTTGCCCTGCTCCAGCGTCATCAGCCGCGCCAGATCTTCCTGATGCTCCAGTACCAGATCGAACCAGCGCCGCAGTATCCGTGCTCGCGCCCCGGCAGTCAGAGCGCGCCAGGCTGGAAGAGCCCGCGCAGCTGCCGCGATAGCGCGCCGCGTCTCAGCGGCACCACACAGTGGTGCGGTGCCCAGCAACGCGCCGCTGGCGGGATTGTGGACAGCAAGAGTGGCGCCACTGTCGGCATCCTCCCAGAGGCCGTCGATGCAGACCTGCTGGCGGAACAGTGTCGGATTTTCGAGCTGGGGCTCACGCATGTCTGCTGCTGTCACTACTGCACCTGGCTGCGATCGATGAAATTGCCACTGTTGGGCATCTTCACCTGCGGCAGGCTGGCGCGATCGAGCACAAAGTCACGCTCCACGATGCCATGCAGGTGCAGCACATAGGCCACCACCTGATAGACCTCGGTATTGCTCAATGACTTGGGGGCCAGTGGCGGCATGGCGCGCCGCACATAATCATAGAGAGTGCTGGCGTGCGGCCAGTAGCTGCCAGCCGTCATCAATGGTGGCGTGGTGGTCAGCGAACCCCCGGCCAGCGCCGGTACCCCGCTGGAACCCTCCCCCTTCATACCATGACAGGCTGCGCAGTTCTGTTCGTAGACAGCCTGGCCCTGGGCGGCCGTGCCGGAACCCTCGGGCAGACCAGTGCCGTCGGGCTGCACGATCAAGTCCCAGCCCTGCAATTGCGATTCGTCGATGGGTTTGCCGAGACCCGGTCCATCGGCCGCCATGACGGCACTGACTGACAGAAGGCCGCCGACTGCCAAAGACAACAGGAGGGCTTTGCTCTTGAACCTGCTGGAAACGCGCTTGCGATCAGGCGTAAACATTCTTCACCTCGCCCTGAGCAGACACAGCCCAGCTTTGGATGCCATTGAAGTGGTAGCGGTTGGCCGGACTGTACTGCGCCACCCACGCGGCGCGGGAAGGCTGCACGTTGCCTGCACTGTCGGTCGCCCGACTCTGCAGGACGGCTTCTGCCCCCTCCCACAACCACGGCAGGCGGAAGCGGGTCAGGGCCAGCTCGCGCTGGTCGGCATCGATCAGGGCATCGGCCCAGGTGCGACCGCCATCGGCGGAAATTTCCACACGGCGAATAGAGCCACTGCCCGACCAGGCGAGGCCGGTGACCTCGTGCAGACCACGGCGCGTCAGCATCATCTGCCCGGAGGGCGAGGTGATCACGGACTTCACGCCCATCGGGTAGGTGAACTGCAGACTCTTGCCATCCGGCAGCAGCTCTGTGTAACGCGAGGTCTCATCGCGGAAGTTCGCAGGGCCGTCGGTGACCTTGATCTGCGTAAGCCATTTCACGCTGACGTTGCCTTCCCAGCCCGGCACGAACATGCGCATGGGATAACCCTGCTCCGGGCGAATTGGCTCGCCGTTCTGATACAACGCGATGATGACGTCGCGTAGCGCCTTGTCCAGCGGCACAGAGCGGCCCAGTGAGGCGGCGTCCGCGCCGGTAGCGGTAATCCAGCTCGCACCGGCGGCCACCCCGGCCTCGTCAAGCAGTGTCGAGAGTCGCACTCCCGTCCACTCGGCACACGACAGCAATCCGTGGATGCTACCAGCACTGCCGTCGGAAGCGCTGGCACCAGAACTATTGCCGCCACTGTTGCCCGAGCACTCCAGGAAATGCACACGGCTGACCATCGGATAGGCCAGCAGATCTTCGTAAGAGAATTCGAGTGGTTGCCGCACCATGCCGTGCAACACCAGACGATGCTGCGCCGGATCGATGTCGGGCACACCCGAGTGGTGGCGCTCGAAGTGCAGACTGTTGGGTGTGATGGTGCCCTGCAGCAAATGCAGAGGTGTGCGCGAGGCACCGGTGCCAGGTGAAATCGCATTGGGTGCTGGTGCCAGGCGCTTGATCTGAGCCGCATGAGAAGAAGGATTGCCGTACTCTGAAGGGTCCCGACCAGGGGCCATGGACCACGCCGGTCTCGTCAGCAGACCCGCATCGGCGGCCAGCACGCTGCTGGTCACCAGTCCTCCGGCTCCCGCGAGGCTCAGTCCGAGCAAATGCCGACGACTGATCAGCCCGTTTCCAGCCACCTGATCATTCAGCAGCGCTATCCTTTCGTCACTGCGTAGCGGTTCGCCTTTATTCTTATTTTGCATGGATTCCCCCTCAGGGATTCGTAGGATTGTCATCGGTGAATAATTACTGTTACTGTTCGCGCATCATCAAAAAACGGTGTTGCGCTAGAGACTAAATGAAGCCCTACGTAAAAGCCATAGCCCTGACGGCAGCCGTATTGATACTGCCGACGCCCTCTTCAGCGAGCGATGCAGCGCCGATCGTCAGGCCTGTGGACATGCTGCGCTGGCAGGAACGGATTTTCAGAAACTCCACTGTTTACCGCAGTGTCGTGCTGGAAGGCGAACGGGTATTGCGCGGCGAGGCCAATGACAGCGCCAGTGCTCTCTATCAGGCCCAACGCATCAATCTCGAAGAGACACCATATCTGCACTGGCGCTGGCGCGTGGAAAGCACGCTGGGTTCGGAGATCGATGAGCGCCGCAAACGCGGCGATGATTATGCCGCGCGGGTCTATGTGATTCGCGACGGTGGTCTGACTTTCTGGCGCCCCAAATCCATCAGCTATGTCTGGTCGAGCAATATCCCCGCCGGTACGCACTGGGCAAACCCCTACGCTGGTCAGAACGTGCATATGTGGGCATTGGACAGCGGTGATGCCAAGGCTGGCGAGTGGAGCAGCCACAGCCGCGACATCCGTGCCGACTGGCGCGAAGCCTTCGGCGAAGACATTCAGAACCTGGACGGCCTGGCCGTCATGGTGGACACTGACAACAGCGGGCTCAGCGCCCGCGCCTGGTTTGCGGATATCCTGTTCAGCAGCGTTCCTTGAGACGACCTTTGGTTAGGAGATAGTGCATGGCAGTATTGACGTTTTATGGGGCAGCACAGGAAGTGACAGGCTCGTGCTATCTGCTGGAATCCCCCTCCATTGGTCGAGTGCTGCTAGACTGCGGCGTGCGCCAGGGCGGCGATGC
>JAUSMU010000381.1 GCA_030645995.1 Gammaproteobacteria bacterium
GCTGACAGTGGCAAATGCGGTCGGCAAGAACATCACGACAATTGAAGGGCTGCAGTCTCCGCAGGCAGTGGCGCTGCAGGCGGCGTGGGTAGAGCTGCAGGTGCCGCAGTGCGGTTACTGCCAGTCCGGGCAGATCATGTCTGCCACGGCGTTGCTGGAGAAGAACGCCAGCCCGACTGACGCCGACATCGAAGCGGCCATGTCCGGCAACATCTGCCGCTGTGGCACTTACTCACGCATCAAGGCGGGCATCCACATGGCGGCCGCGCAGGTCAAGAACGCAGGGGGAGCCGCATAATGAATCTTCAACGTCTGTTTGGCAGCAAAGCTGGCAACGATAGCAACTCCGGCAACCTCAGCCGCCGCTCCTTCCTGAAGATCACCGCTGGCGGGACTGCGGGGCTCGTGCTGGGCGTGAACCTCACCGGTTCAGCCGCTATTGCACAATCTTCCACACAAGCGGCCGCAGAAGGCGCGATGGAATTCAACGCCTTCGTCAGCATCACACCGGACAACACCGTGAAGGTGCTGATCAAGCATCTGGAGATGGGGCAGGGCGTCTACACTGGTCTGGCCACCTGCATCGCCGACGAAATGGATGCCGACTGGGCTCAGGTAGTCTGTGAGCACGCCCCGGCCAATACCGAGAAATATGCCAACCTGCTGATGGGTCAGCAGGGCACCGGCGGCAGCACCGCCATCGCCAACAGCTTCACGCAGATGCGTCAGGCGGGTGCAGCGGCGAAGTCCATGCTGGTCAGCGCCGCCGCTGCACAGTGGGGCGTCCCTGCGGGTGAGATCAAGGTCTCTCAAGGCGTGGTGTCACACGGTTCGCACTCAGCCACTTTCGGTGAGCTGGCCGTGGCGGCAGCGCAACAGCCAGCGCCGGACGTGAATACACTCACGCTGAAAGATCCGTCCGAGTTCACGCTGATCGGCCGCGAGAACACGCTGCGCAAAGATACCGGCAAGCACAATGGCACCGCGATCTACACGCAGGACGTGCAGCTTCCGGGCATGCTGACGGCAGTGGTGGCGCACGCGCCGCGCTTTGGTGGCAAGGTCAAATCACTGGACGCGACACAGGCGCTGGCGAGAAAGGGCGTCGAGAAAGTCTTCCAGATCGACACCGGCGTGGTCGTGGTCGCGAGCGATTACTGGACCGCCTTGAAGGGCAGAGACCTGCTCCAGATCGAGTGGGATGACACGGCTGCCGAAACTCGCAGCAGCGGTCGCATTCTGGAACAGTTCCGCGAATTGGTGGACACCGATGGCCTCGTCGCCGAGTCCGAGGGCAATGCCGCCAATGTGCTGAGCCAGTCCAGCGATGTCGAGGAGCTGGTGTTCGAATTCCCGTACCTCGCACACGCGCAG
>JAUSMU010000384.1 GCA_030645995.1 Gammaproteobacteria bacterium
GAACCTGACGCAGTCGGGCAGTTCCGAGGGCAGCTATTTCACCTGGGTGGACCAGCACGACACCCTTGGCCTGGGCGCCAACACGCCGATCAACACGGGGAATCAGTCGGGCGCGCTGCTGGTGCTGAACGAAGGCGAATGGGTGCGGCTGACCGTGCCCTACCCGCTGGGCTTTTACACCAAGTGGCTGGATGGCCGCATCGACGACCCGGCCGCAGGCTGGAAGGGCCGGGGCCTGTGGTCCACGCTGAGCAGCCGCGCGCCCTTCCACATGGAGACGGGGCCGGGCACGACGAGCAAGGTGTATCACTTCCAGATGCGGCCGGATCCGCTGGCGAAGTAGGGATAGCTCAAAGCTAGTCTATGAACTTCTCGATGACAGTATCTGCGCCAATCAGCGGGACTACTCTGACAAGCACGTGATCAAGTACGCCTTACTCCGTTTCTGCAGGCGAAGGTAGAGCAAGTTCGTCGGCGTGGACGCCGTAAGCATCCAAGCCCTTGAGCAATTCAGCCTCAGTAAATGGAAGCTTGATTCTGCGCGGGGCCTTTTCGGCAGCATCGATCACAATCTTGTCGGCTTTGACTTCAATACGGATTTGGCTGTCGATATCCAGCTTTGCCTGAGCGAGAATTTTGCTGGGAAGACGAATGGCGGCGCTGTTCCCCCAGCGCTTGATTTCACTGAGCATTTTGAAGCACTCCTTGTTCATGTAGCTGTTTTGGCTCAGTCCTCATCAACAGGGCCTTCACGCTTGTCAGCGGATGGGTCTTGTGGTCATTTTATGCTCCTGTTTGCGGGACAATCATGCTCCAACCAGGATGCAAATTCACTTATGCGGTTGTCTTAAAATGCGAGGCCATCTCTCTGGGAAACCATCGGTTGATCGGCATGATGAACGACTGTCGACCAGAGGATAACAGTGTCGATTTCGCGTGATGTTCAGTTCTAATTATTTAGAGCCAATTTTGCAACCAACCCTAGCCCGGCCCTGTTTTCCAAAGTCACATTCCCCCCATGCGACCTGGCAATTTGCAAACAAATCGCCAATCCCAAACCATGCCCACCTGACGCCTTGTTACGTGATGTCTCAATCCGGTAAAAAGGTTCAAACACCTTGTCCAATTGATCATCCGGTAGCCCAGGGCCCTGGTCAGTGAAAGTGAGCACGACGCGATCGTCTTCCTCGATCAAGTCGCATTCAACAGACTGCCCATATTTAACGCCGTTGCTGATCAAGTTATCGATGCAGCGCTTGATCATTTTCTTTCGCAAGGGAAGTATTACCTGCACTTTTTCCTCTCCGGCTGGATTGCCCACACGTGACACATCGTTGCCCATTTCAATCGATTCCTGTACGGAGGCATTTAATAATTCGTAAATATCTGTGGGCTCCAGTTGCTCAGCATCCGTATGAGTGCGAATGAAAGTCAGCGCGTCATTAATCATTCCCTCCATTTCCAGCAAGTCATGCGTGAACTTGCCCACGAGAACTTCATCATCCATAAATTCGGTGCGCAGCAACATGCGCGTGATCGGCGTTTTCAAATCGTGGGACACAGCGGTCAGCATTTCCTTGCGTTCCGACTCCATATCCTTCAGGCGTCTTTGCAGGGTATTCATCGCAGCGCCGGCGGCCTGGATTTCTTCCGGGCCTTGTGTCGCCAATGGAGGAATCTCCAGTGAACGACCCAATGCTCGCGCATGTTTCTCCAATTGAGCGAGGGGTTTGAGTAATTGTCTGGCCAAAATCGACGCGAAAATAACCACGCTGATCAACACAACCGCCAGCGCCAGATAGGCATTCGACGGTGAGATGGGCGTCTGCGGCAGAATATAGTTAAAACTGACAGCTGTGCCGTCCCTGAGGGCGGTGCTTGCGTATAGTCGCGGAGTCAGAGTGCTATTGCCGTCCGGTTGATACTTCACGATGTTCCAGGCATAGCTCCGGCCGATATTCTCGAACGATTCCGTGAACCCATTCAATTCTCCGCGAGACAGGGCAAGCTTTTGTCCTATAGGGGCTGATGCCACATTGGCCCCCATTTCTATGCGAAAGTTCAGCGCGCTGAAACGGTTGACGAGTGCGGGCCGTTGTCGTTCCGGCGCGCTTTCAAACTGAACGAGTAAGCGTTCGATACGACCTATTAGAGGCGTCTGTTGAGCGAGAAAGAAAGCCTGGGTGCGATCATTAACGAAAATCGTCAGCGTCAGAATAAAGATTGCCAGCATGCTGAAGATGATTAGCAAGACCAGTCGCGGATAAAGTCTGTCAGGCAGCAGGCCAGAGAACCTAGTATTCATCTCGCACCTCGGCGAGCAGGATGTAACCTTCATTGCGAATCGTTCGTACCAACTCGGGCGTGGCGCCATTGTCATGTAACATCTGGCGCAGTCGACTGATCTGAATGTCAATCGTTCTATCATAGGGTATGTGCTCACGACCGCGTGCCGCGAGAGACAGTTCATCGCGACTGATTATTTTATTGGCACGATCCAGCAGTATTTCCAGCAAGCGAAACTCTGGGTTGCCCATTTTGGTTGCGATCTTGCCGTGCTCCAACGTTCGCTTCAGGCAATCCAGTCGCCACTTGCCGAAATGTCGATAGCGTACGCGCTCCCTGGTCGGGGATTGTCTGGACTGATGGCGGCGCAGCACAGCACGAACACGGGCGAGTAGTTCGCGTGCGTTGAAAGGTTTTTCAACATAGTCATCGGCGCCCAACTCCAGCCCGACAACACGGTCAGTTTCATCGTTGTCGGCGGTGAGTATGATGATGGGCACATCGGTATGGGTGCGCAGCGCTTTACAGATGGTGAAGCCATCGTCGCCGGGCAGCATCAAATCGAGGATGATGATGTCGATAGCAAACTCAACCAGTGTTTTCTCCAGCCCCTGTCTGTCATGTGCGATGTGCGCGTCGAATCCGTGCTTTGTGAAATAGCGCTGTAACAGGTCACATATTTCCAGGTCGTCATCCACGATGAGTATCGATGAATTGATCGGGGAGGTCTCAGTGGCAACCGTGTCTTGCTGTGAGTGGGCAGGTCCCATACGGGCTCCGTGTCGACCGAAACTGGTACAACCAGTCTAGGTAATATGTTATTTCCTGCCTATATCTATCGAGTAACAAATTGTTATACGGAGTATTCGCTTATACGAATTTCACGATGCCCGGGTAACAAATCTATAACAAACCGATAACCGGATAGGCGAGTGCATTCGAGTATGCTGTTTTAACGATGCAAACACCACTCCGATACGGGGCAATCATTAGAATAGGAATCTCGAATGTGTACGGCTAATCACAAACCGGGTTGCGCTATTTTTTCCGCCAGAGAAGCAGGGCTAACCGTGTTTATTCGCTCCGCTTTTTTGTCAGTTCTTCTATGGACTTTGCTCCCTTTCAGCGCAACGGCGAATGAGCTGATCGCGAATGGCAGCTTTGAAACAGTCTCAGGCGGTCTTCCCCAGAGCTGGACAATCAGGGGTACTGCACCGGGCCTGTCAGGTCAGGCGGACAACAGCACCAGTGCCAAAGGCAGTGTCTCCCTGCGCGTAACCGGTCGCAGTGAATCCCTGGATGGACCACAACAAACGGTGAGAACGGCTCTTTCTGCTGCGGGCCCTGGTCGTTACGGATTTCATTTCCGCATCAAAGTCGATGCCGTGAGCAGTGTGCGAGCGCTGCTGAAGTACAACGACGCAAATGGTCAGGCGATCGACCACATCTTGGCTGAAGCTGTCATCAGACAGCCGGCTCAATGGCAGCTCGTGGAGGGCTCTTTTCCAATTACCTGGCAAGGCAGCTTGCAATCCGCCGTCATTGTCTTCGAGGTAGTTCAGGTTACTCGGGGAACCGGCAGTCTAGCTGCACACCTGGTGCCCGCCTATAACATTGATGACCTTAGTATGGATGTCGATACGGATGGCGACTACATCATGGATCGGGATGAGGCGGCGCTGGGTTTCAGCCCGACCCTCTCTGACACGGATGGCGACGGATTGCCGGACAGATGGGAACGAGACCATGGCTTCTCACCCACCTCGAATGAATCGGGAACCGACACCGATGGGGATGGCTTCCGCAATCTACAGGAATACTTTGCGGCCACCGATCCGCGCGACAGCAACCAGTATCCTGGAAAGCCGGCCAATCCCAACGCGAATGCGAAGACCCGCGCCGTGCTGGAGTGGCTCGCGCTACTTCCCTCACAGACAACCGCTGGTCATCTCGCCGTGGGGCAGAATATCAGCGAACTGGTGGACCCTACTGAATACGTCGCGCTAATCGAGGGTCTCGCGACCGCAACCGGCAAGTATCCGGCGATTTTGCAAATGGCGATTGAACCGTCTTATGGTCCTGCCGGTATTCCCCTGCAAATCGCCCAAGTCGAAGCCAGGGCCTCGGCGTACGCTCAGGCAGGTGGTCTCGTGATGCTGAAGTGGGCCATGTATAACCCCTGGGTCATTCAGGGACCGGGCGTGCAGACGAATACTGATTTGCCCGGGCTTGTGAATCCGGACAGTTCCGACGCCAGCGCAAGAGCGGCCAATCAGCAGGCCCAGGACACGATGTTAGGCTGGATGTCCCAGGTAGCCGATGCGATGGAAAGGCTGCAGAACGAAGGTACAGTGGTGATGTTCAGGCCGCTGTCTGAAATGAATGGCAACTGGTTCTGGTGGGGGCGGCGCGAACAGGCCGACTATATTGCACTGTGGCGATTCATCTTTGACTATTTCACGCACACGCGCGGATTGAACAATATCATCTGGGTGTATGAGTCGGATTCCTCAAGTCACGCGCCGATACTCGTTGGCGGACCAAGTCACGCGAGTGATTACTACTATCCCGGCGATGACTATGTCGATGTCATGTCGCACAATCTCTACAGCGAAACGTGGGATCTGCCCTTCGACTCCAATGAAGTCTATAGTCGTTACCCAAAGATTTACGGCATACCGCAAGCAGGACCAGACAAGGCGTCTCGCAGTGGCGATTTTGATAATTTGATCTATGTGCGCCAGACTGAAGCGCGCTTGCCGCGCAGTTCGTTCTTTGTCGTTTGGAACAGTTTTACCGGTGGCACCGGCGTCCCCCAATATGTGGCGATCGTGGACAACCTCAACGCCACCAGCCTGATGGCGGACCCGGCCATCGTGACGCGTGACGAACTTGCGGCCTTGATCACCTTCACACAGCCACCTGCCGGCGGCAACGGTGAGAACACCAATCCAGATATTTCGCTCACCACGGTTAGTCTGGATTCACTGATCCTGTCATCTGCCTGTGCAAACCTGATCAGCAATCTGGACACATTGAGTCCTGCGTTGAGCGTGCAGTTTGGATTTATTCCACAGACGGGCGAGTTCGCGCTGCAAGGTGGCACGTTTATAGAGCAGCTACCCTCGGCCTGTAGTGACGAGCTCTACGTACATTTCGCAGGGAATGAAGTTGCGAGGGCGATTTTTACCACATCGAATCTGGTCTTAGATAACGCGACCTATGCATTGACGATTTTCTTTGATGCGAACTCACACCCGCCGACACTGAATGGCGGTAATTTCATCTTCGGCTCTTTGCTATATGATCTCGCCTCCACGCAGACTGACAATGGGTTCGCGGATCTGAAGGATTTTGCGGTGCTCTCGATTGAAAATTTCGCCAGCGCTACTTCTCAGGTCTACTCCGTGCAATTGCCAACCAGTAATGATGGCGCAGATATCATGCTGCTGCTCAATGATTCGCCGTACTTGCGAGCGACATCGGGAGAGGATGTTCACATAGAGCTATCGACCCTCGCCCCTGGTGAACATGTTTTCACTGCCAGAGTGTTCAATGCCCACTTCCAGCGCAGCCTGAATTCACCCGCGAAGATTATTGTTATTCAATAGGCGGGTATTGTCAGGATGACAAATGCAGCAAGATTCACGCAGCATCTGTTAATTCTTCTTTTAAGTCTGACAATTTTCGAAAAACCGCCACTGAATCAATTGATTATAGATTACGAAACGTAAACCAGCATGCCGAAAAGCATTAACAAATTTATTCAATTCAATTGCCAAACATTACTGCTACTCTTCAATGAATCAACTCTGCTATATCCGCCTTCAGGGGTGGACTTCCCCCGCTAGTGTCGACAAATCCAAGCCTCAAAATGAGGCTGCTTCAAAGGCCTCCGGGCCAAGCCTCTAGCCATTGGCTCAGTCCTCATCGGAAATATTCTGACTCTTGCCTTCGGCGAACTTCGCCGCCATCGTCGGATTGCCCTTCGTCAGCTTCTTGATCGTGACGTCCTGCGCCTTGTCGTTCGCAAGACGAAGGTTTCGATCAGTGCCGAGCAGGGCTTCCTTCGTCTTCTGCAAGTGGTCGATGGACTTGTCGATCTCATCGATCGCCGTTTGAAAGCGCTTGGAGGCGAGATCGTAATTCTTCGCGAAGGCGGTCTTGAAAATTTCGAGATCGTTTTCGAAGTTCGTGATGTCGATGCTCTGCGCCTTCACGAGCGCCAGCTCTGATTTGTACTTGAGCGAGTTCATCGCCGCATTGCGCAGCAGCGTGATCATCGGAATAAAGAACTGCGGCCGGATGATGTACATCTTCGGGTAGCGGTGGAACACGTCGACAATGCCGGTGTTGTAGAGCTCGCTATCGGGCTCCAGCAGCGACACCAGCACCGCGTACTCGCAGCCCTTCTCGATGCGATCCTTGTCGAGCTCCTTCAGGAAATCTTCGTTCTTGTTTTTGGTCGCGGTGCGATCATTCTCGTTCTTCATTTCGAACATGATCGAGACGATCTCAGTGCCCGCCTCATCCGAATCGCGGAAGATGTAGTCGCCCTTACTGCCAGAGCGTGCGTCATTGTCCTTTTCGAAATACGCCTTTGGAAACGCCGTCGCGCGAATGCGGTTGAACTCGGTTTCGCAGTGCTGCTCAAGCGTTTCGCCCACCATCTTGGTCGACAGGCGCGCCTTCATGTCCTTGAGTCGTTCGATTGCGTCATCGCGATCCCTGATCTGCGTTTCGTACTTGTCCTTGAGCGACTTCTCTGCGAGCTGCTTTTCAAGCGCCGAACGCTCAAGCTGCGCCTTCAGGTCCTGGATGGCCGCATCCTTCACCGCTGCTGCTTTCTGCAGTTCGTTAGCGGACTTCGCCTCGGCCAGATGGGTAGCAGCCAGCTTCTCATGCTTCGCTTGCTTGAGTTCGTTGGCGAGCGCATCGCGCTGCTTTTCCACTGCACTCAGGGCCTCGGTGACGGCGAGCTTTCGTGCGACTTCACCGGCATCGAGTTTGGCTTTCAGATTCTGAATTTCGGCGTCCTTTGCTGCGGCGGCTTTCTGCTGCTCGTTCGCCAGTTTGGATTGAGCGAGTTCGACTGCGTTGCGTTTGTCTTGCTCGGCCAGCTCAAGCCGTGCGTGCAATTGCTTGTCGAAATCGCTGTCGCGAACTTGTTTCAGTATGTCTGCGTAACCGGCCTCGTCGATCTTGAAGGCTTTTCCGCAGTGGGGGCAGATTATTTCGTGCATGGGGGTGCTCTTTGGTTTGGTTGGGGATCGAAAAGCTCTAGCGCTCTGCTCACGCGCTGGTTTGGAGCCGCGAAGCGGATCTACCCCGCTTTGAAGACTGCCTTAGTGTGGATGGCCTCATCCTCAAAAAGATTAAGCTGGCGTACACGCTCCTCTGCTTGTTCAGGATCAGCGGTGAAGAGGACGACTGCCAAATCTTTCAACGCCCTCGTACAGCTCACATAGAAAAGACGACGCGTGCGATCCATCGTTGTCTCTTCACCCGCATCTATGTGTTTCTGGTCGGTTTCCGAGGGCGGTTTGAGGCCTAGGTATTTTTCGTAGGAAAACTGGACGTGAGTACTCTCGGCATCGTCCAAGACGACAAGCACCCTATTGAACTCAGCTCCTTTGATGCCTTGCTGAGTCCAAAAGGGTGAGCGCTCCGAGATGTAGGTCTGGTACGCCATAAGCTGACTTGCCGGGCACTCTAGAAAAGCCTCCATTGAAGCCAACTCCTTGTTGGGGTCATCATCTTCCTGAGCGTCGTCATTGCCCACGCCTTCTTCGGGAGAAGGCTGAGCTGGCGCAACTGCATTCGGGACCAAATACGATAACAGCCGGGGGTCGAGGATTAGTAACTCGGTGGTATGTACTTTTTTCAGAAGGTCGCCGATAGTTACGCCAGAGTTCCCCGCTATGCCTGTCGCGATCCACGCAACTAGCTCTCCAAGTGCCTTAAGACGCTCTGCTATGTCCACGCCAACGAGAGAATCTCGATCAAGAAGGGATGAGTATTCCCGGATCAGTCGCATCACTTCGAGCTGGCGGCCGGCGGTATGGGCAATCACAATCGGAATCAAAAATCTCACACACGGCGAAATGGGCCAGGCAGAGCCGTCCAAAAACCCTTCTTTGAATGCTGGCGGGGCCTTGGAGTTCAGCGCGGCGTATAAGTCTCCGAATCCTAGGCGCTTTGCGGCCATCTGGTGAACGATGACCAGAAGTTTCACCCGCTGATGGTCATCATCACCGGGCTGCCACTTATTGTCGCCGGTTCGCTCCGCCATCCACTTGCGTACTCGCGTCAGATTAGCATCTCGCGTTTCGTCCGCAGGCAGAATGAAAAGGTGCGCTGAACCCTCAGGGGTCGGTATGACGCCGTCCGGACCTAAACGTTGGCTAGGTATCTGAACGAGGTCATCGCCATCACGACGAATGGCGTTTGCGAGATTCAAAACCTTTCTTGAGCACCGATAATTTTCACGCTTCGGAATGTCGGCCCAAGTGATCTCTGCTTCAACCAGACCCGTGCCAGTAGCGAAAATTCTTTGCATTGGATCGCCAAAGAAACCGAGGCAAAACGGAACTCCGGATTCTCGCTGGACGGTCTTCAAGGCTTCCACGACTTCGGTAGTCGTGTCCTGGCTCTCGTCCACGAATACGAAAGGGAACTGGCGCGCGATGAGGGTTCGGAAGAGGGGGCGTTCGGCAATGAGGTAAGGCACAAGCTTCAGAATATCGTCGTGGCCCAAAATTCCCTTTGTGTAGTCGCTACCTGTTCCGTACCGGAAGCCTTCGACTGCGGCGATTCGTCCTGATTGTCGGTGGAGTCGCTCCATGTCTCGTGTGTCTTTGTCCTTCGTGCGTTGCTGAACCCTGGCGCCGTAGGTCGCCTGTTTCAGGTCAAGCGCCTCTATTTTTTCCGCGATGCGACCAGCAACCCAGGCGCGAATGTCGTTCTGAAATGGCTTAGCTAGTAGCCACATGAAACTGTGGATCGTCGAGACGTGAACTAGTACGTCATTGCCGACATCTCTCCAGATCTCTCCGGCTGCGATTTCTGTATAGGTAATACAGGCAACGCGTTGGCGGGAATTCCTCAGCTTATCGCCGTGTGACTGGATGACCGACGACAGGCCCTTAATGAGAGAGGTAGTTTTGCCGGAGCCAGCGCCGGCCTTCATTATGAAACTGCGCGGAGGAATTTTCCCGATGCAATTTCGCAAGTCGATGTCGGCCTGTGTGTCAGGCTTATTTGCCCGGCTATTCATGCTCGCCTCCTGCTGCGATATTTTCGGCCATGAGAGGCGCGTCGGGCAAGGCGGTCTCAAGTTCTATCCGCACTTCATTCTTCAGCCAAACAAGCCCGTCACTGATGTAAGTCGGAACAAGCCACGCGTCCTCGTCTTCGGTGAGAACGGCGAGCGCGAACTTCGTTTTATCGAAGCTCTTCCGCGAAACCTTTTCGTGAAAACCTTTAGCAAGAGCATTAGGGTCGGCGGCCCCACCTTTAAGAATTAATCCGAGCTGCTTCCTTGCTGCCGCTTGAGACCATTCCGCGTTCTCGAGACCAAAGTCTTCCTCAAGAGTTCGCCCGCACAGGGCTACAGTGCTTCCATTCCAGGCAACATCCCGCTTGGATTGATAGACCACAAGAACTCTCGCTCCGTCTTCAAGTACCTGAGTTCTGTCCGCTTCCGAGGCGTCATGCAGGTGTTCCACAGTGAGCCTGCCAGGAAGCCATTTTATGAGGGTTTGATTCGAAGTCGCAGCCCCAAGCTCACTAGGCAAACAAGCCTTGCCGTATTTCATCTTAGGCGTCTGAGCTGCAAACTCACCGGCAGGATCATGCCCATCATTCGTCGCCTGTACAGCGACGCCCTCTTTCGCATCGGCTGGAACCTCGAACTCCTCGAACTCCTCGTCATAAACGGCACCCTCCGCCGCTGGAACCACTAGGGCGACACTATCTATATCGGTGATGATCAACGTTGTGAGACCAAGAAACTCGATAAGCGATTTGAAGCGGTGTCCGAAAGCACCACCAACTTCCAAAATGCATAGACAAGCTGAGCGGAGAGACTTTGCAACCTTCTGGATCATGACTGGCAGGAGCAACCTCTCAACATTTCCTTCGACGAGGATAGCTGCATCTGAGAAGAACAGATCGCAGTGAGTCAGCTTCAGATATCGTTCTAGAAAATCACGATCATCTGGCTGAGCTTCGTAGAAGGCGGATAGATTTAAAACTTCTGTCATCTGTTCCTTGCCGACTTTCTTGCGCCGGAAGTAGCGAATCGGTTTAAAGCCTCGCTCGTAAACAATGTGCGGCGAGTGGGTCGTGATGACCATTTGACTGCTGAAAATGCTTCCGTCGTCGCCCTCTATGTTCAGTAGTTCAAGAACATTGCGGATGAAGACCTGTTGGAGCTGGGCGTGCAGATGAGCCTCTGGTTCTTCCACGAAAATCAGGTGTAGTGGGGGGCGATTGTCCATCGTTGCCCACTTAGCTTGGGCATCTAGAATCTCCACAACCATGTAGATTAGATTCTTGAAGCCCAGCCCGTTGTAACTGTCAGGTAGGGTTGCAGCGTCGTCACCATCTCCGATCTGGTAGTGGACTCGCGCGTCTTGACTCATGACGTGGGCGGGGTCCAGCGCCGACATAATCTTCAATCGCGGATTATTGACGCCGGGATAACCAAGCCTGGCGAGCCGGTCAAGCATCGGCTTGAAAACCCCATCCAAGTGAATGTTCAGCGCTTGTTCGGAGTCGAACAGAGCCTTGAGAGCGGTATAGTCGTCTTGTCGCTGACTTAGGTTGCGTTTGTAGAAACGACTCAGACGCTTTGACAGGTCTTCCGATCTTCCTCCAGCTTCCGGATTAGGATCAGCAAGGTGTCGCTGAGCTCCCAGATTGTCGATATGGATAAGCGACTTCAGAATCGCTCCGCCGCCCGGATCGCCACGTAATTCGTCGGGAACGTAGTCGCCAATATCGCGAAAACTCTCGTCAAACTGCGTGCGATCCAAGATGAAGTAGCGCAGCTCATATTCACTCTTGAGCTCGCGCTGGAGATAGTCCGTCATGGAGCGAGGCCAAGGAACATATTGTGAATTAGTCGGCGGTTCAACAGCCTGCTTAGGACCTTTGGCTTTAGCTTCCTGGTAGTTTCGAATGAGGTTGATATCGTTTCGAGCTGTTAGGGAAACTCGTATGCCGACCTTGGTTCCCTCCCACGTTGTACCCGGAAGCAAGGGGATCACTAGATAGAGGTCGGGCACAGCAACTTCGAACCAGAGGTCAAGGTCTATGCTTGGAAGTGAGAATTCATCGGGAATCGGACCGGCTAGGTTGATATTTCCAGCTTCATCGAAGGCTTTCCAACACGAAGAGCTGAAGTCATAAAGACTGAAAGGATTCCGTCCACCCGTGACGAACGAATGGATAGCTTGAGTTGCTGACGTTTTTCCACTGTTATTCGATCCTACGAATATTGATATATCGTCAGCTAGCTCAATATGAGCGTCCTTCAGGCGTCGGAAATTCCTGAGGCGATACGAATGAAGATGCATGAAAGACCCTCCGCCACATTCTTTGAGAATTTATAGCAATCCATCGTTGAAGGTTAAACGCGGGAAAACCACGCCGCGTAGTCGAAAGCGATACTTGGATTGGCTGCACTCGCACCGAGGCCTATTGCAAGCTTGTCCGACCATCTCTACCTCTACTTCTACCTAAATGAACGATGAAGTGAAGTTCATCCGAGCTTAAGTTGGATCGTTTCCGATAGTGACAATCGCGAGAGGAATGCTCGGGCGGCGTCGAATGCCGCATAACGCCACTTATCTGGTGCCAAAGTATGTTGGCGTGCCTACTGCGTAAGCGAAAGGATTGAAAAAATGCCTTGTTCGCTCAGGATCAGTTTGTTAGGAATTTTCCTCCTTTTGTGCAAACTTGGCGAATGCCGAATCCAATATCGAAGTATAGAAATTGATACCAAGCCGGATCGCTTGCATTGGCTTTAACTCAGCGTACGTTTTGCCGAGGTGCTGGTTTGGCGGGCCATATTCCAGCTTCTCTCGCACATTAACAATTGTTGGCAGCCGTGCGTGCCCTCCCTCAAATCTAATAGTTGCCTTTGTCTCAGAGCCCGGCAATGGAGTTGAACTCATGGAGAAAGTACCGTCTCCAAATATGCTCAAATCCTTTATGTACCCGTTGAAGTTTGGCGCGATTCGCAAGCTTCCCTCATCCCACTCAAAGGCAACTCTTCCGTGCTGGCTCTGATGCCTAGCTTGGTATAGATACATTAGAAGCTTGTCCTTCTTCCAGCTTGTTTCTATTCCACCCGCCCAAGGCTGAAAATTTGAGAACTTTGACTTTCCTTCATCAAAGAATCTTGTCCAAAACTCTGCGATGCTGTCGACGGCTCTCGCCCAGCCCTGCTCAAATCTAATCCGGTCATTCGCTTGCTCCATTTGCCGCAGGCCGATTTCAGCTTCTTGGAGCTTTTCAATTGCAGATGACCAAAGCGTCCTTTGTGTCGGAGCTATAGACCCTTTCCCAATCTCAATCTTCTCGCGAGTCATAGGGTTGCCTAACGCCTTTCTTCCGCAGCCAAAGCGTGCTGGCGTGCCTTTTGCGTTTTTTGCAAAAGGCACGCCAGCACGCTTTGGTCCGACTGGAAGAATTTGTTATGAGTTCTTCGCATCTACTATATAAATCTGGTCGATACTGGAGATTTCCGACTTTCTCTTTGGATCACCCCAACTTATCTTCCCCGCTCCTCTCAGGCTAAAAAGTGTTCCCACCACATCGTTGTCAGCTACGCCCAACCGATTGGCGATAGCTGAGTAGGTAACAGAAGCGCCTGTTTCCCATAGCCGCTCGATAGCACTAAGAACTTGCTCGCTGGTTGGTTTCTGAGAAATTTCAGCAGTTTTGTTGACCGCCTTTTCAACGATAGATTTGATCTTATTGCTCAAATCCTCTTGCTGGAAGTCCCCAGAAAGCTTTTTGAAATTGCTATTAATCTCCTCCAGGAGTTCTGACTTTAGCGCCAAGACTCTTTCGTCTGATAGGCTGCCTTCAGTCTCTTCTTTTCTCCAGACATGTTTGCGCATGTCCGAAACTGTGTCCTTTACCATTGAAAATGTGTCTGCATAAAGCTTTTCAAATAGGATCTCTAGTCGCTTAGTCGCAGATTCAATATCTGAGGATGACTTTTCAAGCTTGTCTGCGCTCTTTGTGGAGAGTTCATAGAACTTTACCGCCAGCCATATCGCAAGCCCGCCAAGTCCGATTGAAACTAGTGAGGCAACAATAGAGAAGATTTCAAGCCAGCTCACAGGGTTTTGCATAGTGCTCCTTTACTCATAACGCTCGGCACACGTGCCGATTTGGAGCCGCAGCGCGGCAGAAAAGCGGTCACCGTGATGCCATTAGTTAGCGAAAACCATCCAGCTTCACCTATCGATCCAGAAGCAATTTCGCCAACGGATAGTAGGCCCTATAGAAGCCCTGCGCCAGTTCCAAGTCCTGGTTAAGCCACCGCTTTCGCCTGACCTCAGGCACGTCTTCTTTTCCTTTCAACCAAGTAAAAACCCCTGATAAGACAAAGCAGTATTGATTAATCATCCTGTCGAGCACAGTAAACTGTGGAGATGGACGACCAAGCTTTTCAATAAAAGTATCGTCAAGCTTATGGAGCGACCTTTCCAGTTGTTTTAGCTTTTTGTCAGGCAGTCTTAAATCAGTCGTCAATGAATTCATTATGTCCAAGCAGATGGAATCGAGCTTTTCCCAAATACTCTCCGCTTTGGCAATGAATGCATCGTCGTCTTCCTCAATGCTCACAGACTCGGGCAGCTCTTCAATTGCCGATTTGCCATGAAAGCGGAACCTTGCCCAATGCACTGCCTTGGGCCAATTGATACGTTCTCTAAGATGATCGGCAGCTGGATGCATGTCTTCAAGCCAAGATGCATGAGCAATAGCGTTGTTATCTCGATCGTCCTTCAAGCTCCGATATACATGCACAGTAGCTAGCAGAGGGACTCCACGCCCACCATCATTCTCTTGAAGATGATCTGCAATATGGTTCAGGGTTGCCCAGAAATGGGCCGGGCGCCAAGAGCCTTTCCATAACACTCGAATGTGCTTTTGCCACACTTTTGCTTGAGGGAGGACAAAAGGATTTTTCGTAGAAATTATCTCATAGTGATTTCTGGCAATTACATTCTCAGAAACGTCTGAAAGCTGAAAGGCATGAAGTGAGTAGAATTCGGCAATTTCCCCCCTAAGAAACGAAGGCAAGTCATCTATTCGTGGAAGCGATATTGTTATTTTCTGCTGTTCAAGTGCGGCGAGCCCATCTGGTGCGATCTCCCCAACCAACTTATCAACTGAGCTTGCAAAGAGCACTGGTGTGTTTCCGACAAGCTCCACCGCCACGACAAAGACTGGGAGAGGTATGGCGGCCCATCTGCGTAAGTGATCCAGTTCAAGCCGCCTCTTCGCAACGTTTTCCCGAAAGGTGTGGGCAGCTTCAGCTTCATGACCTTTGATCTGAAGTAAGCCAATTCTCGGGCCACTACCAACGTCTGATTGTCCAATGTAGCCCTCAAGCTCGACTAGCAAATCCTCGCCACGGTCATGCTCGTACTTAGAACAGAAAAGTCCAGCATCAAGCAGGACATTCCGAACCTTCGTCTCAGCCCGCTCACCAATAAGTTGAGATTGCTTTCCGCCATTCTTATCGTTCACGAATCACTCTCATAATTGGATACCTGCATTGGTCAGCGCGCTAACGCCCGGTTCAGCCGCGATGATCTGATACCACTTTCCTGGACACTTTTATGCGCACAGCTTCTCATAAGTCTCGCGGGATTGGTAACCCAGAGACGTGTGTAGCCGTTCGCTGTTGTAGAAGTGGATGTACTCGATGAGTACTTGCAATAAGGCAAGTGCTTGATCCAAAAACTCCTGCCCTAATTCGATTTTGATACCTAATTTTCTAAAAAACTATGACCTGCAGCGGCATGAGGCTGTAGTACAACGGTCCGTTCTTTCCAGCGAGGCGATACCCAATATACAGCCAATGTGTTCTGTTTCCTTGCAATTCTCCGTTGTGGATCTGGACGACGTTGCGGGTCTCCAGCCTGTCCACTTGGTAAGCAGGTTCCAGGCTGGCAAGCCACCCATCCCACGGGATAGCACTTGCATCTGATGACAGGTACCACCAAGACTCACCCGTTGCTTTGAGCGTTTTTACGACGATGAATACGTCGGCGGGCATTCCTAAATCTGCCGGCTGAGGGATCACGGAGCCCGCCATCATCACGTTATCGCCAGCTAAGAAGTTGGTCTGTAGCGTAGATCCTTGATCACTGGAGACCGCTATATAAAAGTGCGCGGTTGAGGAGCTTTGGTCTGTAGCGATACTGGGCATGCCATTAGGGTTGGCAGCCATAGTTTTCGTGATAATGGTATCCGCAATTTGGTCTGCTGAAGGACCCTGGGAACCCGAAGAGCCAGCAGTCCAACTGGTCTTGATGCTAAAGTTCTGCGCCCCCGTGTTATAACCATAAACACGTATGTACCAAATCCCTGTTTGGGGATTTGTGAAAGAGCATATCTCATTGGAGCCACTCTGATAGGGTCTGCAGTCATAACTCGTCAATGTTGGCATTGATCCGAATTTGACGTACAAGTCGACATCACCGCCAGGATCGCTGGTAGTCACCAATAAGTGTGAAGTGCCCGCAGGGACTGTCAGCGTATATTCGCGAAAATCCGCTCCGCTGTTGGTTGAATTGGTAGTGCCGCTAATGGTCTGTGAGTTCTGTAATACAGTCGAATTGGGTTCGGCCGGGGACGACGCAGCCGCTGTCTGGAAATACATTGGGGTCGTCCTTGCACTCGCAAATCCGAGACTGCTGACAGCCCTCATGGTCCAATAATAGAGGTGTCCTGGCTTCAGCTTAAACGCTGATGGAAGTGAGAGCGAGGTGGCATTGCCTGTTGACTGGTTTTCGTAAGTCGAGCCGCTATCGGTAACATCCCACACATTCAATTCGTAGGTGATGGCTCCGCCAGCCGCACTCCATTTGAACGTTGGAGTCAGGGTTGAAATCAGCTCTCCCGGACTTGATGCATAGCCGGGTGATTGCAGCACCGGTATTGTAAGTTCTTCCGCTGGAGGCGATCTTGTAATGGTTCTTGACTCTACGCTGCTGCACACGACTTGACTGTTACATGCACGGACCTCTATCAGGTTTATGCCCACAGGCAAATCTGCGATGGTGAAGTACCACGTTGTCGGCGATCCGATTGCGACATTCCAGCTCCCACCGTTCAATCGCCACTCCACGGCTGAAAGTGAGCTTCCCGTGGCTGCGGCGATACCCGACACGCTATAACTGGATTGGTTATTGGAAACTGTGCCGGTTGTCGCGGCGGGAGATGTAATTGATAAAGTCGGGGTATTGGTTTGAACCGGGCAGGCCGCGGTAGTAAATGTCTGGTTATTGCCGTACGTAGTACCACTGGCATTGGTCGCCACCGCCTGGTAGTTGTAAGTTGTACCGCACTGCAATCCGGTGATGCTGCTCTCAGGACTAACGTTGGAGCTGCCAGAACCTAAAACGGTCGATGCAGTCGTACTACCGTAACTGGTGGTCGTTCCATACTGGAAGTACACACTGGTGTTCGAGCCGCCTGGATTGATTGAACTGTTCAATGTGACTGATGTTTCAGAAATGTTGGCTGCCGCGTAAGTGGCAGCAGTGGGTTTTCCCAATGGAACAGTCGATGTGACCTTACTGGGGCCAAAGCCAGCCTGTTGCTCGTCTTTGGAATTGCCTGCATTGTCAAAAACAGCCAGGCCGTACCAGTAATCGCCTGAGGAGGAGAGTTCACTGGTAAAGCTGCCTGACAGCGGGCCGCTGCCGCTGATGGTTTTGCTGTCAACATCCTGCCAGCCCGGATCAGTGTCTGAGCCATCTCCGGCAGTCCGGCGTAACACGATACGGTTCAAGCTCGAGCCGCCAGTATCTGAAACCGTAAAGCTGATGGTTGCGGACTGCCCGACCGCGAGTACGCCTGGACTTACGGAAAACGCGCTAATGCCGGGAGCGGTAGTATCTTGCGAGCTGCCGCCCTGGGTCGGTGCCTGATGGGCAGGTAGCCACAACAGTGGATCCAACATGTTTAACTTGGCCTGATTCTGTACAAGCGAACACTCCGACCCAACATCATTTTTGGCATTTTCAATATAGCCATCAGTACTAGCCTTGTACTCGGTAGAATGGACATACGATACCTCACGAAGCCCTATATGCAGATGCGAGTTTCTCCCAAGATCTGCGACCGTCCCGAGCCTTACCGTGGGTTCGACATGTCCCGCCAATACTTCATTGTCGAGATGTCCATAGGTGACGACAAAGAGCGAACCATCCGCAGCAACATGTTCTACTCGCACAACACCGGCCCACTTGCTGCCCCAAGTCGTCCTGTCTGACTGCAGAACAGTGCCTGAAGCAACGGGATAAACGTCCGAGCCCGCATCCAGGTCGATATCGAGACCCAGATGCGCTGCATATTTGAGCTTTGCATAGTCCTCATCTGATGGCTCAAGATAATGGGCGTGGTAGGCCGTTTTGGCGTTCGAACAACCTGTACTGAAGGCACCGAACATAGTATTGAGCGTTACTGTGCCTCCCAGCTGTCCAGCGGTCGGGTTTGTCCACCCTGCTGGCCATGCCGGAGTCGCGGAAGGTGTAGTGGTTTGCGGTACAGTTTCAGTGGGCGGTGTGGTTGAAGGCTGTGAAACAGTAAATGTGGCATATACAAGATCGTTAGCCGTACTTGTTCCCTGGTTGCTGTTGTCGTTGGGATCGACAATCACCCAGACATACCGCTGTGCGGAGGATGTATCAGCGGGGATCGTATAGGTTGACGAAAAGCTCTGCTGGCCGCCGCTGCTCAGTGCACCGATACTAACTGAGCCCAGCGGAGGATCGGTTCTGCTGGGATCGCTCGATGAAGCACTGAGACGAATGTTGGCGGTGGTTGCTGTTGATGTGTCGGGTCCGCTATTGCGGACGTTGAAGCTGATCAGAACAGTCGATCCAGCTTTTCCGCTGGTGGGAGTGAGGGAGAGATTCTGAGGCATCAGATCCGCATACGCAGGAAGCAATGCTGCTTGCGCGACCCACCCATCGACACCAGAGTCGAAGTCGATCTTCCACCATGTATTGGAAGAAGCCGTCTGCGATTCATTGGTAACTATGCCTAAAGCGCTATGGGACTGCGAACCGAGAACATTGGTTCCAACACTTGGAATGCTCGGAGTCGAGCGCACATTCGCAGTTTGAAATGCCGGGAGGGTGTTCACCTGTACCCGGCTACCGTTGCTGATCTGCGCTTGGGCATCGGCAACTCCTACAGCAAGCAGCATGAGAAAGACATGAGGCAGGAAACCGCCTACAGACACTCGAACTGCTTGTTTATTCACCTTTTCCATATTCGTTCATGTCATCCAGATGACCACAGTATGGCTAATTTGTTCTGTTTGTTAGCGCAATTGAGCATCATTGCTTAGCTGAAATACCATTCTTTGCCTGAACATCAACGAAAGGGAGTTTTTTACGCCTAAGCAGCGCCTCTACAACCTTTCTAGTATCTTCGTCATCGGCAATGGATGATTTTCCAAGTATCGATTTCACAAACACCCCCGTAACTCGCTCTCCGGAAAATGTTCTTCGCTTAAGTATGGGGCCAGAATCGACAAACGATCCAGAAAGGGCCGTATACACACCGCCCAAATAGTTGGAAAAGTCCATGGCTCCATGTCCTCGAAAGGTACTACCCTGCTTTGTCAAGTCAGCTTCAAAAAGAAAATGGATTCTATCCATCCTACCGTCAGTAATAATGGCACTTGAACTCCAGCGAGCATGAACGGTTAAGTCCTTATAAAAATTGCGCCCCCTGTATTGGAATAGTTCTACGCTGGGTTGGTAACGGATCCAAGTAAAGCTGTATGGGTGTTCGTCATCATCATCCACTATCACAAACCAATAGCCCTCTATGCCATACGTTTGATTGATAAAACGGCGCAATTGATGAAATTGAAAAGGAATTGAAACGATTATAGAAAGAGCATAAAACGTAGCTGCTCCCAGTAAAGCAGCAAGCACCACAGCCATCCATTCAGGAGTCACATTGAGCGCGATTATTGGTTGAACACCAATTGCTACTCCTGATGAGAATGTGGAAAGTATGATCTCTGTAATCTTCTTATTCATTTTTTACGGCCATGCCGTGGAACCTCGGGGGCGCTAACATTGTATTGGTGTGCAGACGCACCTGTTCTTAGATTTGACGGGAGTCTATTCCTAGGTGCCCCCAAAGCACAACCCCGAGAGGGTGGCGAAACAAACCCTTATCCCAAAAAACATACCTCGCCCGGTTTATGTACGAGACTTCTGCACTATCCCCCAGGATAGTCACTCACCCATCACCCTCACCGCCCAGCAGGACCCAGCACATACCAGCCCCCAAGACCTCTCCGGCAAAATCTACATAGTCACCGGCGCCAACAGCGGCATCGGTTACGAAGCAGCGAAGAACTTCGCCAGTCGTGGTGCGACGGTGGCGTTGGTGTGTCGCAGCGAGAGCAGAGGGCGCGATGCGGTGGCGAGCATTGTCGTGGCCACTGGTAACGCGAAAGTGTCGCTGTATGTGGCGGATGCGTTGCTGGCGGATATTTCTGTGATTGATGTGTTGTGCAATAACGCTGACGGTGGGGGGGAGAATCGCGGGCGGGCCCGCTCCCACAGGGGTGTGCATAAGAATGACAGGCGTACGGGCGTTCAAAATTGATTAATCTGCTGCGCAGTTACAGGCTCTGGACGACGGATTCCAACAACGACATCAACCCCCCAGGAACAACCCCCAGCACAACCAGCGCTACCAGCAGCACCAGTAGAATGCCATGCGAGATGACGTCTCTGATGCCTGCCACTGGCAGCGGGTCGTCGTAGTCGAGCGGGGTGATCATGCGATAGACGATGCGCAGGTAGTAGAACAGGCCGATGCCGCTGCCGATGACC
>JAUSMU010000301.1 GCA_030645995.1 Gammaproteobacteria bacterium
GGCATGTTGATCTTCCAGCCGTTCTGCACGACGTTGCCGCTCCAGACCGAGCCGCCTGCGGCATTCTTCACATAACTGTTGGGCTTGTTGTTGCCGGTGAAGCGATCTTCGTAGGCCACGTTGAGCAACGCTTCCCAGGCACCGAAGTCCTGGCCGATCTTGAGCTTGTAGTTGTCGGTCGTGGTGTCCACGATGCCGGTGTCGCCAAACCACAGACGCGAGGTGGAAAACTCGTCGTTGCCGACAATGCCGCCACTGACGGGTGTGACGCTGGCTGCCGAGGTGTTGGAGCCGAAATAGAAGGTCTGCGGCTGAGACTCGCTCTCCAGTCGGTTGTACGAGAGGTAGAGACTGGTGTCGCCGATCTTGTCGCCGTAGGAGAAGAAGCTCTTGTAGCCGTTGACGGTGTCATCGAAGCCGTAGGCGTTGAAGTTCTGCGAGAAGAACGAGCTGTCGAAGTGGAATTCGCGCTTCTGCGGAATGGCGGACTCGATCAGCACCACGCCCCCCATGGAGGTGCCGCTGAATTCCGCCGAGAACGGACCATAGAGCACCTCGACCTGAGCGATCTCGCTGGCAGACACCATGGTCCAGCGCGGCGCGCCGTTCCAGCGGGACTGCAGCAGATAATGTAGAGGGACACCGTCGGCAAACACCATCGAGCGCGAAGTCTGGAACATGTTGGAGCCGCGCATGCCCATGGTGCCGTTGGAATCCCCGATGAAGCGGCGGCGGATCACCAGGCTGGGCTCGAATTTAACCACGTCTTCGGTGGTCGCCACGTTGATGCTCACCAGATCCTGCTGAGTCAGCATGCTGCTGGGGTGAGAGGTAGCAGCGCGGTGCACCGTCTCCTGCCCCCACACGACGATTTCGTCGACCGTGTCACCGACTTCAGTGCCGTCTTGAGCCCCTGTAATTTGAGCCCCTGCGGATTGGCCATCAGCTGCGTGTAAAGAGCCGGTCACCAGTGAGCCCACCGTCAGTGAGCCCAGCATCAGAGCGATGTATTTGGCCAGAGGGCGCTTGCGATTCATGTCCTGCTTCCCGTCAGTGTTATTGATGGTGGGCAGTCTAGGGATTCGTGTCGAGGAAACAATGCGACCCAATGTCGCAGGGGCGACTAACGAGCTTGCAAATTGAAAGCGTAACTTTCAAAATGCACGAATGATTACTCGATCACTTCAAGAAACCCTGCAATTGGCACTGACAGAAGTGCCGATCGTGGCCCTGCTCGGCCCGCGTCAGGTGGGCAAAACCACTCTGGCCCGCGCAGTGTCAGCGCAGGCCGCCGGGAAGCCTTGCGTGTGGCTGGACATGGAGCTGGACAGCGATCTGGCGAAGCTGGAAGACGCAGAGGCATATCTGCGCCGCTTCGAAAACACTCTGCTCATCATCGACGAAGTACAGCGCAAGCCGGATCTGTTCCCAGTTCTGCGCTCGCTCGTTGATCAGCGCAAAAGTGCGGGGGAGAAAACCGCACAATTCCTGCTGCTGGGGTCAGCGTCCAAAGACCTGTTGCAGCAGTCGTCGGAAACCCTCGCAGGGCGCATCCGTTATCTCGAACTGAGTCCGTTCTCCATTGTGGAACTGGCACGAGCCAACAATGAGCACGACAAGACATCAGCCCTGGACATGGAGAAACTCTGGTTCCGTGGCGGCTTCCCGGACAGTTACCTGGCGCCCTCCGACGATGCCAGCTGGAACTGGCGCCATGACTTCGTCGCCACCTATCTGGAGCGTGACCTGCCTCAACTCGGCGTTCAGGTTCCGGCCACCAGAATGAAGCGGTTCTGGACCATGCTGGCGCATCTGCATGGCCAACAACTCAACCTCTCCGCAACCGGCAAGAGTTTGGACGTCAGCCATACCACCATCCGTAGCTACCTCGATCTGCTCACTGACTTTTACATGATCCGGCAGATTCCGGCGTGGTCAGGCAATGCGGGGAAGCGTCTGGTGAAATCACCAAAACTGTACCTGCGCGACACCGGATTACTGCATCAATTGCTGACTATCTCCAATTTTGAGGCATTGCTGGGACATCCCATTTCAGGCCTGAGCTGGGAAGGTTTTGTGGTGGAAAACATCATTCGCTCGCTGTCCAGCAAGTGGCTTTACAGCTATTACCGCACGGCCACGGGAGACGAGATCGATCTGGTGTTGGAAACCCCCGCAGGCGAGACTTGGGCAGTGGAGATAAAGCGCTCTTCTGCACCAAAACTGCAGAAGGGTTTTTACGTGGCGTGTGACGACATCAAGGCTGACAGAAAATTTGTGGTCTATTCCGGGACGGAGCGGTATCCGATGGCGCAGGGCGCTGAAGCGATTGGGGTGGTGGAGTTTAATCTGGAGCTAAATCCCGCATAAGAATCAGGCGTTCATATACCATCGCAATAAACGACTCGCCGCAATTGATGATGCTGCACCCCAGTATTGGGGAGCGACCTGCACGACGGGCGCTGGCGATCACCGCCGTGGTGTGAGTTGGCAATGACATGGGCTAGAATAGCCCCGAATTCAACAAAGCAACCTGTTTGGCAGGTCGCTTGCAGACCGATTGGAGAGACATTTTGAACAGCAGCAGGATCGCCTTCATCGGCGCGGGCAACATGGCGAACAGCCTGATACGGGGACTTCTGGCCAAAGGCGTGCCCGCTGGCAACATCGCCGCGTGTGACGTCGACACCACCAAACTTGTCGAGCTGCAGACCGAGTGCGGCATCCGCACTGGCAGCATGGCCGAAGTCGCGGCCGTTGCTGACGTGCTCCTGCTTGCCGTCAAACCACAGGTGATGGGCCAGGTCTGCGAGACTCTGCGTCCGCTTCTGCAAACAGGCACGCTGATCATCTCCATCGCCGCTGGCATTCCGCTCAAGAGCATGGAGAAGTGGCTCGGCAACACCCAGGCCATCGTGCGCTGCATGCCCAACACCCCGGCACTGGTGCTGGAAGGCGCCACCGGGTTGTTCGCCAATGCCAACACTTCGCCAGCGCAGCGGGCGCTGGCCGAAACGATTCTGTCCGCAGTGGGCATCAGCCGCTGGCTGGGCAGCGAGCACGACATCAATGCGGTGACCGCGCTGTCGGGCAGTGGCCCGGCGTACTTCTTCCTGTTGATGGAGGCCATGCAAGAGGCAGGCGTCGCGCTCGGTCTTGAGCCAGATTTGGCGCGCGCGCTGACCATACAGACAGCGTTGGGTGCGGCGAAGCTGGCTGCCAGCAGCGATGTCGGACCGGATGAGTTGCGGCGCCGGGTGACTTCGCCCAATGGCACCACGCAGGCCGCGCTGGAGCAGTTCGAGAGCGAGGACTTCCGTGGGCTGGTGGAACGCGCCTTGAGTGCCGCACAAAAGCGCTCCGTGGAGCTGGCGGGCTGATGCCCCAGCTCACCACCAGATGACGCCGTAACGATAGGTCGGCATTTTTCAGATTTGAAACCAGAGAGAGTGATACATGGGTGCAATTGGTAACGTCGGTGTTCTGCTCGTCAATACGCTGGGGGGGTTGTACCTGCTCGCGATCATGCTGCGCTTTCTGCTGCAGGTTGCCCGCGCCGATTTCTACAATCCGTTCACCCAGGCCATCGTGAAGGTGACGGATCCTGCCGTGCGCTTCTTCCGTCGTATCGTCCCCGGTTATCGTGGGCTGGACTTCGCTTCGCTGGTGCTGGCCTTGCTGGTGCAGTGCATCGCCACTACGCTGCTGATATCGTTCAGCGGATTCGGGATTCCCGGTGCCGGTCTGGTGATCTCCTGGTCGGTCGTCGGCCTGCTGTCACTGGTCCTGAACATCTACTTCTGGGGCATGATGATTTCCATCATCGCCAGCTTCATTGCACCCTACAGCGCCCACCCGGCACTGGTGTTGATTCGTCAGCTGACCGAACCGCTGATGGAGCCGTTCCGGCGCTTCCTGCCTTCAATGGGCGGGCTCGACCTGTCGCCTATCTTTGTGTTCCTCGCCATCCAGATTATT
>JAUSMU010000398.1 GCA_030645995.1 Gammaproteobacteria bacterium
TCATCTGGACCACGACTCCCTGGACGCTACCCTCCAACCAGGCCGTGTGCCTGAATGCCGAACTCGAATACGCGTTGGTGGACTGCGCGCTGGAAAGCGGCCGCGAGACCCTCGTGCTGGCGACAGCGATGGTCGACGAGATCATGCAGCGCTACGGCAGCGAATCCTATGAGGTGCTCGGCAGCGTCAAGGGTGCCGCGCTGGAGAAGCTGCTGCTGCAGCATCCCTTCGTCGACAAGCAGGTGCCGGTCATCCTCGGCGAGCATGTCACCACCGATGCCGGTACAGGTGCAGTGCACACGGCGCCAGACCACGGCGTGGACGACTTCAACGTCGGCATGGCCTATGGGCTGGGCACGCTCAATCTGGTGGACGATGACGGTGTCTTCACCAGCGCCGCAGGCAAGTTTGCCGGGGCGCATGTCTACAAGGCCGACGAGCTGGTCATCGAAGAACTCAAAGAACGTCACGCGCTGGTGGCCGTGAAGAAGATCGTACACAGCTACGCACACTGCTGGCGTACCAAGACGCCGCTGATCTATCGCGCCACGCCGCAGTGGTTCATCAGCATGAGCGAGCAGGGGCTGTTACAGTCTGCGCTCGATGCGGTCGCCAAGGTGAAGTGGATTCCCGACTGGGGTCAGGCCCGTATCGAGCTGATGCTCAAGGGCAGCCCGGACTGGTGTGTCTCCCGCCAGCGCACCTGGGGCGTGCCGATCACGCTGTTCGTCAACAAAGAGACGCAGCAGCTGCACCCGCGTACCGCCGAGCTGATCGAGGAAGTGGCGCTGCGCATCGAACAGAAGGGCATCGACGCCTGGTTCGAACTTACTGCGGAAGACCTGCTCGGTGCCGAGGCGGCACAGTACAGCAAGGTCACCGACACGCTGGACGTCTGGTTCGATTCCGGCGTCACCCACTATTCCGTGCTGCAGCAGCGCGGCCTGGGTTACCCGGCCGATCTGTATCTGGAAGGCTCGGACCAGCATCGCGGCTGGTTCCAGTCGTCATTGAAGACGGCAGTGGCGATGTACGGCACGGCGCCCTATCGGCAGGTGCTGACCCACGGTTTCACCGTGGACGCCAAGGGCTACAAGATGTCCAAGTCGCTCGGCAACACCATCTCTCCGAAGGAAGTGTTCCAGGAATATGGCGCCGACATCCTGCGTCTGTGGGTCGCGTCCACCGATTTTCGTGGCGAGATGACGGCCTCCACCGAAGTGCTCAAGCGCGTCGCCGATTCTTATCGCCGTATCCGCAACACTGCCCGCTTCCTGCTCTCCAACCTGAGCGGTTTCGATCCGGCGCAGAATCTGGTCGCACCCGACAACATGGTGGCGCTCGATTACTGGATCACCCGGCAGGCGCAGCTGCTGCAGCAACAGGTTGTGGAAGACTACGAGAATTATCACTTCCTGGGCGTCTACCAGAAGGTGCATAACTTCTGCGTCATCGAGTTGGGCAGTTTCTATCTGGACGTGATCAAGGACCGTCAGTACACCACTCGTGACGACTGTCTGGCGCGGCGTTCCACGCAGACAGCGATGTACCATATCGTGGAAATCCTCAGCAAGCTGATCGCACCAATCCTCAGTTTCACGGCGGACGAGATATGGGCAAGCATCCCCGGCCAACGCGTGGAGTCTGTGTTCCTCAGTCAGTTCTCCGAGGGGCTGCCGCTGCTCGCCGAGTCTGCCGACATGAACGATCACTTCTGGCAACAGGTCATGGCCGTGAAGACTGCCGTGAACAAAGAGCTGGAGAAGCAGCGCAATGACAAGCTGATCGGCGCCGCCCTGAGTGCCGAGGTCACGCTGTACTGTGACGCAGGCCTGAACTCGCTGCTGAGCCGACTCGACGACGAGCTGCGCTTTGCGCTGATGGTCTCGCACGCCGCGCTGCAGCCGATGAGTGCCGCCGTTGACGCCGCCGCCACCGAGGTGCCGGGGCTGCAGCTGCGAATCACGCCGTCAGCCCATACCAAGTGCGTGCGCTGCTGGCATCACCGTGCCGACATCGGCTCGAATGCTGCGCACCCGGAACTGTGTCTGCGCTGCGTCGAGAAT
>JAUSMU010000414.1 GCA_030645995.1 Gammaproteobacteria bacterium
ACGGGCGGCGACAAGCCCTGGGTCTCGAAATCAGCCGATGGTCTGCTGGTACTCAAACCATGAATCAGATCTACCTCGATACTGCGCGTCTGCTGACGCAGGTTGCACCGCTTGTGTTCGCGGACGACACTTTCGCGCTCAAGGGTGGGACTGCCATCAACCTTTTCATCCGCGATATGCCACGGCTGTCGGTGGATCTCGATCTGGTGTTTCCCGATCACACTCTGTCGCGTGAAGACGCACTGGCGCGCATCAACGATGCAATCCGACAAACCGCCGAGCGCCTGAACAAGCGTGGGTTCCATACACACATCCCGCCAGCGGATGCTGGAGAAACCAAGCTGCTGGTGCGGCGTGATCGTATCCAAGTGAAGGTCGAAGCCAATTTCGTGATGCGCGGGACGGTGCGGCCGGTGCGCCGTGCTTCGCTCACACTTGCGGCTCGTGGCATGCTGATGGCCGACCTGGAGATTCCAGTGGTGTCATTGGAGGATGTCTATGGTGGCAAGCTTTGTGCCGCGATGGATCGCCAACATCCTCGAGACCTCTTCGACATGATGCAACTGTTTTCACACGAGGGAATCACGCCTGGAATCCGCCGCGCCTTCGTTGTGTATCTTGCCAGCGGCAATCGCCCGATCCACGAAGTGCTTTTTCCGCAACTGCGCGACGTACGCTACGACTTCGAACACAACTTTCAGGGCATGACTACTGAACCGGTGTCGCTGAATGACTTGCTCGCGGCCCGGGATCGGATGGTGCACGAAATTCATCAAGGTCTGGATGACAACGAACGGCGCTTCCTGCTTTCGCTGGTCAGCGGGTCGCCTGAATGGCCGTTGCTTGGAATTGATCATCTCGAACATCTGCCGGGGATTCGTTGGAAGCTGCACAACCTTTTGGAGTTGCAGAAGAGCAATCCGAGGAAGTTTGCCGAACAGGAAGATATGTTGGCCGGACGTCTGGGCGGATTCTGATTCGTACTTCTTCGACCTTTGAACGACGATGCGCAGCGCATAGCCAGACTTTGTCCGCGGTGTAAACCAATACCGAAGTGCTGCGTTATACAGAACACGCCAGACCGAATCACGGTCGGCAGAAACGTGTCCAGGAGAACGCAAACTATGAAAGCATTGCTTGTTGTCATCCCCCTGATAGTTCTGACCGCCTGCGCTGGCGTCCAGCGTCGCCCGATTGTGGACATGCAGGGCGTCAATGTCGCTCAGTACAACCAGGATCTGGCCGAGTGCCAAGGCTACGCCGATGAGGCCGAAGCTGGTCGACAGGTGGCGGGAGGCGCTGTGGCGGGAGCAGTGGTTGGCGCCGCAATCGGTGCCGCTGTCGGGAATAGCGATACGGCACAACGTGCCGCTGGTGCCGGTGCGGTTGGCGGCGGCGCTCGCGGTGCTGCCAGTGCAGTACGCGAGCGCAATCAGGTGCTGAGCAATTGTCTGCGTGGTCGGGGTTATCGCGTGTTGAACTGAGCGCTACGCGTCAACAACCTTGCAAATCCGGAATCTGATTCCTGAAATGCAAGGTATGTCAGGCCTCCACCGCCTGATGCTGCAGCTTCTCCTGCGGCCGACGCCCCACCATCCTCCCCAGCAACCGCTCAAACCCATCCACATACGTAAACACAATCGGCACCACAAGCAGACTCAGCATCGTGGACGTGATCAGCCCTCCAATAACCCCGATGGCCATCGGCTGCCGGAAGCTGGCATCTGCACCCAGACCCATCGCGATCGGCGCCATGCCGGCGATCATCGCGAGTGTCGTCATCACGATCGGCCTGGCCCGTTTGTGGCAGGCGTCGACTATCGCGTCGTATATCGACAACCCATCTTTCTCCCGTCCCATGATCGCGTAGTCCACGAGCAGGATCGAGTTCTTGGTCACGATCCCCATCAGCATGATCAGTCCGATCATTGCTGGAACGCTGAGTTCGCTACCCGCAATCAGCAGTGCCAAGAATGCGCCGCCGATGGACAGCGGTATGGCGGACAGAATGGTGACGGGCTGCAGGAAATCCCGAAACAGCAGGACCAGCACGCAATAGACGCAGAGCACGCCGACCACAAGCGCCATCGCGAATCCCGACATCAGGTCGCCAACGATCTCAGCATCGCCCCCCTGGATCACCTGCACATTGGAGGGCAGTGTTCTCATCGCCTCCATATTGTCGGCCGCAGCCTGGGCGGCGCCGATTGTTATGCCGCTCAGGTCGGCCGACACCGTCACGTTGCGGAGCCGGTCGTAACGATCGAGCTGGAGGGGGCCGCTTTCGACGGACAGTGTCGCAATGCTGGACAACGGGACCAGACCGTCACGCCCCTGCACGCGCAGGTTGGCAATGGTATCGATGTCCTGTCGCGCCGCGTCGGAAACACGGGTGCGGATGTAGACCTGGCGATTGTCCAGGTTGAGACGTGCCACCTGGGGATCGAAGTCACCACTCGTCGCCATGCGGATGGCCTCGCCGATCGCCGCTGTCGTGACGCCTTGCTCGGCGGCGCGTTCCAGATGTGGCCGAATGACGATCTCGGGGCGCTCCAGGCTGGCGGTGGAGGTGATGTTCGACAAACCATCGATTTCCCGCAACTGTCGTTCTACGGCCTGGGCACTCGCAGTCAATGCGGCGGCATTGTCGCTGGCGAGGATGATCTGCAGCCGCTCGCTCGGGCC
>JAUSMU010000422.1 GCA_030645995.1 Gammaproteobacteria bacterium
CGCTCCCACAATCAAATAACCAGCTCAGAGGAGATGCATGCCGGTCTTTCGAAGAATCAAATCTAGCAACCCAATGCATCCTGCCGTGATCAGAATACCCCCCAGCAAAGCAGGCCAGAAGCCTGCCCGCTGAATCAGCCAGGGAAAGACCAGAAACATCGGCAGTGTCGGCAGGACATACCAGAAGGTCAACCAAGCATGGTTGGCAATCCTGGATGTCGGTTGATTCTCAACATAAAGCCAGATGAGCGTGAGGATTGTCACCAGTGGTAAGGCTGCCACGATGGCTCCCAGTTTGTCGCTGCGTTTGGCGAGTTCCGATATCAGCACGACCATTCCCGCTGTGATCAGGTACTTGGTGACAATCCAGCTCATCTCTCATCTCCTCCTGTTCAGGATCTCAGTGCAGCGCCAATGCGTTCCCTGGCATGCGCCAGGCGGTAAAGCACCGGCAGCACCAGCAGCGTGAGCAACGTGGAGGAGATGATACCTCCAATCACCACTGTTGCCAGCGGGCGCTGGACTTCCGAGCCGATGCCGGTGTTCAGCGCCATGGGCACAAAGCCCAGCGATGCTACCAGCGCGGTCATCAGCACCGGACGCAGACGCCCGAGTGCGCCTTCGGTGATGGCACTTTCAAGCGCATGTCCCTGCTGCCGCAGATCGCGAATGAACGACAGCATCACCAGCCCGTTGAGCACCGCGACGCCCGACAGCGCGATGAAGCCCACGCCCGCAGAGATCGACAGCGGAATGTCACGTACCGCCAGTGCCAGCACGCCCCCAGTCAGCGCCAGCGGCACTCCCGAGAAGATGATCGCGGCGTCGCGGAACGACCCCAGCGCCATCATCAGCAGGATGGCAATCAGCAGCAGCGTCACGGGCACGACGATCAACAGGCGCTGCGAGGCTGATTGCAGTTGCTCGAAGGTGCCACCGTACTCGACCCAGTAACCCGGTGGAATCTCGACTCCGCGTTCCACAGCCTGCTGAACATCGCCAACGAAGGAACCCAGATCGCGCCCGCGCACGTTGGCGGTGACCACCACCCGGCGCTTGCCGTTCTCTCGGTAGACCTGATTGTAGCCACTGCCGACGCTGATCTCTGCGACTTCGCCCAGCGGTATGTAGCTGCCATCCGGCAGCGCTACTGGCAGGTAGTAGTAGCCATCCGGGTCGCTGCGCAGAGTCTCGGGCAGACGCACGACGATGTCGGAGCGCCGGTCGCCCTCGTAGAACTGTCCGGCCACTGCGCCACCCAATGCCATCGAGACGGTGTCCTGCAGCTGCGTAATACTGAGGCCTAGTCGCGCCATGACTTCACGCCTGGGCGTCATCGTCATGACTGGCAGGCCTGTGGCCTGTTCGACAGCAACGTCTGCCGCGCCCTCGATGCCGGTGATCACGCCCTCGATCTGTGCGCCGATGGCGATCAGCTGATCGAAGTCATCGCCGAAGACCTGAATAGCCAACTCACTGCGCACTCCGGCGATCAGCTCGTTGAAGCGCATCTGAATGGGCTGCAGAAACTCGTAGCGGTTGCCCGGCACCGGTGTCACCAGCGCTTCCAGCTCTGCCACGATCTGCGCTTTTGGCTTGCCCGGGTCGGGCCACAATTCGCGTTCCTTCATGATGATGAAAGTGTCCGCCACGCTCGGCGGCATCGGATCTGTCGCGACCTCGGCACTGCCGATCTTCGAGAATACCCGTTCCACCTCGGGCATTTTCCTCACCTCTTCTTCGAGCTGCAGCTGCAGGACGATGGCCTGCTCCAGCGAGGTGCCGGGAATGCGCAGCGCGTGCATGGCGATGTCGCCTTCATCCAGATTCGGAATGAATTCAGTGCCCATGCGTGTGGCAAGCGAGGCACAGAAACCCACCAGCGCAACGGCCAGTACCAGCACAACCCAGCGCAGACGCAAGGATAGTTGCAGCGCAGGCCGATAGAGGGTGCGGGCGGCCGACATGACGGGGTTGTGCTTCTCGACCACGGGCTTGCTGAACAGCATCGCGACGCAGGCAGGGATGAAGGTGATGGACAGCAGCATGCCGCTGAGCAGCGCGATGACGACGGTGATCGCCATGGGATGGAACATCTTTCCCTCCACGCCTTCCAGCGCGAAGATCGGGATGTACACGGCCGTGATGATGAACACGCCAAACAGCGCGGGTCGGATGACCTCGCGAGTGGCAGAGGACACCACCTCCAGACGACGCTGCAGTTCCAGTTTGCCGTGGGCACTGGCCTCGCTGAGCCGACGCAGGCAGTTCTCCACGATGATGACGCTGCCGTCGATGATGAGGCCGAAGTCGAGGGCTCCCAGACTCATCAAATTGGCACTGACCCGGCTCTGCACCATGCCGGTGATCGTCATCAACATGGCGATGGGGATGACGGCGGCGGTCAGCAGGGCAGCGCGCACATTGCCCAGTAGCAGGAACAACACAGCGACTACCAGCAGGGCGCCCTCCAGCAGGTTTTTCTCCACGGTCTGCAGCGTCTTGTCCACGAGGGTGGTGCGGTTGTAGACGGCGGTGGCGCTGATTCCGGGTGGCAGGCTGGCCTGAATCTCCTCCAGACGGGCGGCGGTATTGGACGCCACCTCGCGGCTGTTCTCGCCGATCAGCATGAACACGGTGCTCATCACTACTTCGTGACCATCCTGTGTGGCGGCCCCCGAGCGCAGTTCCTCGCCGACCTCGACAGTCGCCACATCCCGTACCCGCACCGGCACGCTGTCGCGCTGAGCGATCACGATGTTGCGCAGGTCCTCCAGTGTCTCGGCCTGGCCAGGCATGCGCATCAACAGCTGTGAACCGTTGCGTTCGATGAACCCGGTGCCGCGATTGCTGTTGTCCCGCTGCAGGGCATCGAACAGGTCGCCGCTGTCCAGGCCAAAGCTCAGCAGTCTGGCTGGTTCGGGGGCGACGAGAATTTCTTTCTTGAATCCACCGATGGGATTGACCTCAACCACACCGGGCACCCGCAGCAACTGCGGACGGATGATCCAGTCATGTACGGTGCGCAGATCAGTAGGCGTGACGGGCGAGCCGTCGGCGTTCACCGCACCCGGCTCGGCGTCCACGGTGAACATGAAGATTTCGCCCAGTCCGGTGGCGATAGGGCCAAGCGCTGGATCGAGTCCTGTGGGCAGATCGCCCCGGGCAGCCGTGAGGCGTTCGCTGACCTGCTGGCGCGCGAAATAAATGTCGGTGCCCTCCTCGAACACTGCGGTCACCTGCGACAGACCGTAGCGGGATACGGAGCGGGTGTGGTCGAGGCCAGGCATGCCACTCATCGCCGTTTCCAGCGGAAAGGAGATGCGCTGTTCTGCTTCCAGTGGTGTATAGCCCGGCGCCGGTGTGTTCACCGACACCTGCACGTTGGTGATGTCCGGCACGGCATCGATGGGCAGGCGATTGAAGTTCCAGACTCCCAGCCCCATCAGCAGCAGCACGAGCACGATCACCAGACCACGGCGGGCCAGCGCTAAATTGATTATTGATTCCAGCATGATAGTTCCTGAATTTATGATCGATAGCTAGTGATCGTGAGACGCGCCGGATTTTTCAACATCGGCCTTGAGGATGTAGCTGTTTTCGGTGACATAGGTGGTGCCCGGATTCAGGCCGCCCAGCACCTCTATCCACTCGTCGGACTGACGGCCGAGCTCCAGCATGCGCACCTCGTATTCGTCGCCAATCTGCGCATAGACCACCGTGAAATCGCGGAAGGGCTGCAGCCCTTCCCGGCGCACCGCCAGCGGCACTTCGTATTCGGCGACCTTGATTTGGCCGCTGACCCAGGTGCCGGGCAGCAGACGCCCGTCCGGGTTGTCCAGCACCACTCTTGCTGTCACCGCCTGATTCGCCCCTGTTGCGGGCAGGAACATGGCGATGATGCCCGGTAGCGGCTCCTCGGCGAGTGCAGTGCTGATCTGCACCGGGGCACCGATGCTGATGCGGGCAATGTCTGCGGGGAACACGGCGAGATCTACCCAGACGGTCGAGGTATCCGTGATCGTGAACAGTTCGCGGCCAGCAGTCTGCTCACCCGGCCCGGCCCGACGCTCGGTGATGATGCCGCTGATGGGCGCGGCGATGGTGTAGGGCGTCAGACTCTGATTGCTCTCGATCTGCGCCAGCCGGTCACCGGCGTTGACGCGTTGCCCGATGGAGCCGGACACCGATTCGATGCGTCCCTCGAAGCGCGCACTGACATGGCCGACGCGCTCGGTGTTGGCCGTGATCTGCCCATATACGGGAATGCGCTCTTCGATCACGGCGGGCCCGGCGACTGCAGTGGCGATCCCGAGCGCGTCACGTACCGCTGGCTCGATCATGGTGCGGCCTTCGAAGCTGTCGTATTGCCACTCGTGGGTCTGACCGTTGTAACGGGCCGTGATGCCGACGGTGAATGAGTGCGGCTCATAGATCACGCTGTCGCCCCGCAGGAACTCGCCCTGTGGGGTGAAGCCGATCTCGTCTTCGGCGCCCAGCCTTGTCAGTCGGACACTCAGATCGACGGCAGCGGGATCGATGGGATTACCGTCACTGCTGGCCCAGGCGCGGTACTCCGGCGGGACGCCGGTTTCGAAGATCGCCAGTTCCAGCTGGAAACCCTCGTTGCGTAGCAGGCGGCCGTTGTTGGGGCCGCGCTCGTCACTGACGGCTGCTGGGTGGTCTTCGGTAGCGGTGGCGGGCAGGTTTGCGGGTTCACCGCAAGCACTGAGTATCAGACTCAGCACGCCAAGTGCAACGAAGCGGAA
>JAUSMU010000423.1 GCA_030645995.1 Gammaproteobacteria bacterium
GCATTGACCGCGTCAGCCGGGGACTGCGCCAGCGTCTGGCTCGTGATCGCAGCGGCGGACAACAGGATGGCAAGGCGGATACTGCGAACTAATTGTTTGTGCGTTGTTCCAGATTGCAACGGTGTGCGCTCCTTTGAATAAAATGATCCCTGGATACTGCTGAACCGATTCTGGTGGCGGCTTGGTGAACTGCGGGGCATGCGGGAAAACGACCCCGAGACCCGGAGTGTAGCGCAGACCAGCGGTTCAATACCGTCACAAATTGTGAGGCGAATCTGACAGATTGGACACAATTGCCACGCTGTTGGTTGTTTCTTCCGTCGGCGCACGGCTTCCGGGGCGGTTGTTTCGATGGCGGAAAGGTGCTTGAATCCGCCCCACACGGGCCTGCCGGGCCACCGCATTCGGCCTTATCGTCAGGCCACACAACCGCACGAGGTAGACAATGAGCGCGAGCATCCCCTCCTGCCAGCACTGGCGCAGCAAACGTGACAGCGACGACATTCTCTGGCTGTTCCTCGATCGTCAGGGAGAGTCGGTCAATGCCCTCTCCAGCGCAGTGCTGCAGGAATTCGACAGCCTCATCGCCTATGCCGCTCAACACTTGCCGCGTGGCGTCGCCATTCTCTCCGGCAAGTCCAGCGGCTTCATCCTGGGCGCCGATATTCGTGAGTTTGGCAACTTCACCGATCCCGTCGAGGTCACTCAGGCGATTTCTCAGGTGCACGACATGTTCTCGCGCCTTGAACGCCTGCCCTGCCCCACTGTTGCAGCGTTCGATGGCTACTGTCTGGGGGGAGGGCTGGAGCTGGCACTCAGTTGCAGCTATCGGATAGCGCGCGACGTCCCGTCGACGAAGATTGGATTCCCCGAAATCCAGCTCGGCATTTTTCCTGGCTTTGGTGGCTCTGCACGCTCGGTGAGCCAGATCGGCGGCCTTAAGGCGATGGAGCTGATGCTTTCCACTCGCCAGGTCAATGCCCGACAGGCGCGGGCGCTGGGACTGGTGGACGAGGTAATCGGACGCCACGAAGAACTGTATTGGGCCGCCCGCCGCGCCATTCTAACCAAGCGCCGCAGCCGTGGCCCCGGCCTGCTGGGCAGGCTCAGCAATCTGGCACCGGCCCGCAGGCTACTGGCTCAGCAGATGCGCAAGCAGACAGCGCTGCGCGCAAGCGAGGCTCATTATCCGGCGCCTTATCGCTTGATCGACACCTGGGAGCGTTATGGCGGTGATCGCGCCGCCATGATGAAGGAAGAGGCGCAGGCCGTCGGGCGGTTGATGGTGACACCACAGGCGGCGGGACTGCGACACGTCTTCGGCCTGATGGACCGCCTGAAGAAAGAAGGCAAGCAAAGTGAATTCCGCGCCCGTCGTGTGCATGTCGTCGGCGCTGGCGTGATGGGCGGAGATATTGCCGCATGGTGTGTGTTGCAGGGGCTGGAGGTGAGCCTGCAGGACCGCGAGATGAAGTACATCGAGCCGGCACTCAAGCGCGCAGAGGCCCTCTTCCGCAAGAAGCGGCTCGACCCTGCCGCTGTGCGAGCCGCGCTGGACAGACTGCGCCCGGACGTCAACGGCGACCTGGTATCACAGGCCGACGTGGTGATTGAAGTCATCGTCGAGCGCCTCGACGCCAAGCAGGCGCTACTGCGCAGCCTTGAGCCGCGCCTGAAGGCAGGTGCAGTGCTGGCGACCAATACCTCCTCGATTCCGCTGGAGGAACTCGCGACGGCTCTGCAGCAGCCGGAGCGCCTGATCGGACTGCACTTCTTCAATCCGGTCGCGAAGATGCCGCTGGTGGAAGTGGTCAGGGGCGCCAACAGCGACGCGGAAATGCTGCGCAAAGGGGCGGCGTTCTGCGGCCAGATCAACCGCTATCCGCTGCCAGTTAAGAGCAGCCCGGGCTTTCTCGTCAATCGCATACTCGCCCCGTACATGCTCGAAGCCCTGATCATTCATCAGGAAGGTGTACCTATAGAGGCCATCGATGCCGCCGCAGAAGAGTTCGGCATGCCCATGGGGCCGGTCGAACTGGCCGACACCGTCGGTCTGGATGTCTGCCTCATGGTCATGAACACGCTGGGGCAGCGTGGTGATCAAACTGATCGCAACCCATTGATTGCAAAGGCCACTGCTCAAATTCGCGAGCTTGCCGACAAAGGCAACCTGGGGCGCAAGACCGGTCAGGGCTTTTACCGCTGGGAGCAGGACAAAGCCAGCAAACATCGAGAAAAGGCCGCCGGGCAGGACTTGCAGGCCATTGGCGCCCGGCTGATCAAGGCCTACACGGACGAATGCGTGAAAGCGCTGGCCGATGGCATCGTCACCGACGCCGATCTTCTGGATGCGGGAATGGTCTTCGGCACAGGTTTCGCGCCATTTCGCGGTGGCCCCATGCACTACCTCAATGTTTTGGCGGGAGAACATCAGCATGACTGAATTGAAACGGGTAGCCATCATCGGGGGCACGCGCATCCCGTTCTGTCGTTCCAACACGGCATACGCGAACCTGAGCAACCTCGACATGTTGGCGGATACGCTGCAGAACCTGGTCGACCGTTATGGTCTCGCCGGCCGCAAGATCGACGAGGTGATTGCTGGCGCCGTGACCACACATTCCCGTGACTGGAACCTGGCCCGCGAGGCGGTACTCAGCACCAGCCTGTCGCCCGCCACGCCGGGCACCACACTGCAGATGGCCTGCGGCACCTCCTTGCAGGCCGCCATGCTCTGCGCAGGACGGATTGCCAGCGGGCAGATCGATTGCGCTATCGCCGCCGGTTCGGACACGACCAGTGATGTCCCTCTGGTGTTCCAGCGGCGCTTCGCACAGCGCCTGGTGAAAGCCGGACAGGCGCGCGATGTCATGGGGCGTTTGCGGGCCTTCAAAGGCTTCCGCCTGGGAGAGCTCAGTCCACAGGCTCCCGCGAATGGAGAGCCGCGCACGCGCCTGTCCATGGGCGAGCATTGCGAATTGATGGCGAAAGAATGGGGAATTACCCGCGCCGAGCAGGATCAGTTGGCACTGGAGAGTCACCAAAAAGCCGCTCTGGCCTATCAACAGGGTTTCTTTGACGATCTCGTGAGCCCCTATAACGGTGTTGCACGCGACAACAATCTGCGCGCCGACAGCAGTCTGGAAAAACTCTCCACCCTCAAGACCGTCTTCGACCGCACCGCCAATGGCACGCTGACAGCGGGCAACAGCACACCCCTTACCGATGGCGCAGCCGCGGTTCTGCTGACCAGTGAGGAATATGCACTCGCCAACGGCCTGCAGGTTCAGGCCTGGCTGACGCATGCTCGCACGTCAGCCGTGGACTTCGTGGGTGGCGAGGGTTTGCTGATGGCGCCTGCTGTGGCGGTGAGTGAACTTTTGAAAGCATCCGGTCTCAGCCTGCAGGATTTCGACTTCTACGAAATCCATGAGGCGTTCGCCGCGCAAGTGCTGTGCACACTGAAGGCCTGGGAGAGCGACGAATTTTGCCGCAACACGCTCGGATTGAGCGGCCCGTTGGGTGCCATTGACCGCAATCGCCTGAATGTCAGAGGCAGTTCGCTCGCGCTTGGCCACCCCTTTGCTGCCACCGGAGCGCGCATTCTCGCCACCCTGTCCAAGCTTCTGCAGAATGAAAATTCGGGCCGAGGGTTGATATCCATATGTACTGCAGGGGGAATGGGAGCGGCAGCGATCCTCGAAAAGGCCTGAGAATCGCTTCTACCA